>NZ_JAGYGN010000007.1:0-267949 GCF_019947515.1 Pseudomonas sp. A-B-19 | reverse complement strand
CCAGCACCATGCTGGCAGCTTTGAGCTTGAACTCACTGGAATAAGATTTACGCATATCCAAACACCTCAGATTTGGGCGCCATCATAGCGCCCGATTGAAGTGTCCAAAATCATTAGGCCAGTTCAGTTTGCTCGCGATGAGGCCATCAGCTTCAATATCTTCGTTGACTGATACACCGCCATCGCGAGCAAGCTCGCTCCCCCATTGAACGGATTCCAATTCAGGGAGCGTTGCGCCATAAATCCTGCGACAAACTACTCTGCTGTAACCAAGCGTAGGCCTTATCTCGTGGATCGAACGAATGATCGCCGTTCGTGATCCACACTTTGAACCCCAGCTTTCGGAGCGCGTTCCATGTCTGACCGCTATATCGACTTCGCCAATTCGTCCATCGGTCATCGCCTGGTCGGCGCCCTGGGGTTGCCGGTGCCGAGCAGACTGGAGCGCTGGCAAGCGGGCCGGTTGCGACCTGTGGAAGGCGCGTTGCTGATCGGCGGCGGGCCATTGACCGAACTCGTCAGCGCCTTCGCCAACCGCCTGACCGACGCGATCTACAGCTACGGCACCGAGCCTTCGATGGCCACGGCCTGGATTCCCGGCCACGGACCGAAACTCAAGGCCGTGGTGTTCGACGCCAGTGATCTGCTGCACACCGATCAGCTCAAGCAACTGCGCGAGTTTTTTCAGCCGTTGATGAAGAACCTCGAACACTGTGCGCATCTGGTGATTCTCGGGCGCGATCCGCAAACCTTGCGCGATCCGTTCGCCGCCAGTGCGCAGCGTGCCCTGGAAGGTTTCAGCCGTTCCCTGGCCAAGGAGTTGCGCAACGGTGGCACCCTGCAGTTGATCCATGTCGGCGAAGGTGCCGAGGCGCAACTGGAAGGTCCGCTGCGGTTTTTCCTCTCGCCGAAAAGCGCCTTCGTGTCCGGGCAAGTCATTCGCTTGAATCCGTGCGCGACGCCAGTCACCGACTGGACACGCCCGCTCGCCGGGCGCAAGGCACTGGTCACCGGCGCAGCACGCGGTATCGGTGCCGCCATTGCCGAAACCCTGGCCCGCGATGGTGCCGACGTCATTCTGCTCGACGTGCCGCCGGCCAAGACCGATCTCGAAGCCCTTGCCGCGCGCCTCGGCGGGCGCAGCATCATCCTCGACATCTGCGCCGAAGACGCCGCCGCGCAGTTGCTCGAACAGTTGCCCGACGGGCTCGACATCGTGGTGCACAACGCCGGCATCACCCGCGACAAAACCCTGGCCAACATGACCCCGGAATACTGGGACGCCGTGCTGGCGGTCAACCTCAATGCGCCGCAAGTGCTGACCAAAGCCCTGCTCGACAGCGGCACCCTGCACGACAACGGGCGGGTGATTCTGCTGGCGTCCATCAGCGGTATCGCCGGCAATCGCGGGCAAACCAATTATGCGGCGAGCAAGGCAGGGCTCATTGGCCTGGCGCAAGCATGGGCGCCGCTGCTCACCGAGCGCGGTATCAGCATCAACGCCGTGGCGCCGGGCTTCATCGAAACACAGATGACCGCGCACATTCCCTTCGGCCTGCGCGAAGCCGGACGGCGCATGAGTTCGCTTGGCCAGGGCGGTTTGCCACAAGACGTTGCCGAAGCCGTGGCCTGGCTCGCACAACCCGGCACCGGCGCGTTCACCGGGCAAGCGTTGCGCGTGTGTGGACAGAGCGTTCTGGGGGCTTAGACATGATCAACGACTGGCACACACTCAAACGCGAACCGAGCCTGCCGGGGTCGTACGCGCGAGCGGCGACACGGCGAAAAATCACTGGCACCCGCCTGCCCGACTCGGGTTTGCGTTGCTGGGTCGAAGTCGACCCCAAGCACCTGGCGGCTTATCGCAAGGTCTGTGGTTTTGCCGACAACGGCCTGCTGCCGCCGACCTATCCGCATATCCTCGGGTTCGCCTTGCAGATGCAATTGCTCACGGCCAGGGACTTCCCGTTTCCGCTGCTGGGCCTGATTCACCTGAGCAACCGCATTCGTGTACTGCGCCCCATGGGCGGGGTGAATCGGGTGTGCGTCAGCGTGCAAGTGCAGAACCTGCAACCCCACGCCAAAGGCGCGACGTTCGATCTGTTGACCAGCCTCGACGATCAGTTGGGGCCGTTGTGGCAAGCAGAAAGCCGGATGCTCTGTCGCGGCGTCAAACTTGAGGGTGAACCACTCGAAGAACCTCTGACAATCAGCCTGGACTTGTCCGAGACCGAGCACTGGAAAGCGCCCTCGGACATCGGCCGGCAATACGCCAAGGTGTCCGGCGACTACAACCCGATTCACCTGAGCACGGCCAGCGCCCGACTCTTCGGTTTCCCGACCGCCATCGCCCACGGCCTGTGGAACAAGGCGCGCACGCTGGCTGCGCTGGCCGGGCACCTGCCAGCGGCGAATGTCGAGATCGCGGTGCAATTCAAGAAGCCGGTACGGTTGCCCGGTGAGGTGACGTTGCTGGCCAGTGCGTCGGGACCGAGCGGGGAATTTCAGTTGGTGGGTGCCGGGGATCTGGAGCATATGGTCGGACAGTGGCGGCCAGTTGCATGATAAGACCGACGCCTGTGGCGAGGGAGCTTGCTCCCGCTGGGCTGCGAAGCGGCCCCGAAACCCGGCAATGGCATTTTTACTGATACTCCCCATCGACCGGTTTACGGGCGCTACGCCCCCGAGCGGGAGCAAGCTCCCTCGCCACAAAAGCTCCGTGTTCAGTCTTGCGGATCGAGATTATCCAGCGCCCGGTTCACAGCCAGCTCACCCAGCATGATCACCTGCGCAATCCCCAGCATCGTATTGCGCTGCGAGCCTTCCAGAAACCCCGCGAAATCACTCGCCATCACACTCGCCGACGCCAGTGATTCACAGGCGTGGGCCAGCAGGGTTTCGGTTTCGATGTGCGGGGCAATGACGAACATCGTGCTGGGTTTGTGGGTGAGAGGTTGCCTGGGTGGATTGAGATAGTGATCGAGGGCGCGGTCGGCGGCTTCGGGGGGATTTGGGGTGGGTTTGATCATGGTGAAGCTCCAAGTATGAGATGGAGCTGCCACTGATCGCCGCGACAGCAATCAAGGGTGGCAGCTGTACGCGGGGTCGCGGACCGAGCTACTTGGAAACCCGGCATACCCGAAGGTATCCCGCGCACAGCCACCATTACATCAAACGACAAGCACCGAAGCGCTCCGGTTTGGGCCGGTGGATTATGCACCAAGTAGACTTAACAGGCCGCGACAGCCCGATCACTGAATTTGCAGTGACGGACAAAGGCTAGAGATCGCGTTTCCGACGGACAACCTGAAAAACATGTCGGAGGTTTCCTCGGGACTTGAGGAAAACTACACAGGATTGGTCGGCTGACAGGCCGTCTTCGCTGGCAAGCCAGCTCCTACAGGGATTGGGGGCGTTTGCCAAAAGGGACCCGCCGTCAGGGCGGAACCATAAGTCGCCGTTACCGCAGCAATGGATATGTACACCATCAAAAAAAACCCCTGCAGGGAGCACAGGGGTTGAGATGCCGGTTGATTCTAGGACGCTTGCGGCGGGTAGTTGGCCAATATCCGCGAGACCGTTTGCCAGATGGCATCGCGACGATCCGTCGGGTTCGGCGTGCGGCTGAGTATCTGCTCATCACTGCCGCGCCACACCAGTTTGCCGTCCTTGCCATCGAGCAGGTCGATCTGGATGGTCGCCACTTTGTAGCTGACATTGCGGGTTTCGTTGTACATCGGTGCGCCGTAGTAGCCATGCCATGGGTAACCCCAGCCGCCGCCGTAATTGGTGGTCACCTGCTGTTGCCGCTCTTCGACAATCAGGTAGGCCTGCACATTCAAATCGCCCTTGGCGCCTGCAGCGGCGGGACGCAGACCGCGCTGATCCAGTTGATCGGCAACCGCCTGACGGATGCGCTGTTCGGTCAGGTCGCTCTTGATCCGCGGATCATCGGGACGGTATTGCAGGGCGGGTTCTTTCCAGGTCCAGCTGCGATAGGCAGCAAAGTCGCGGCTGGCGTCGAAGTCATGATTGACCTGGTTGGCGGCGCAGGCACTGAGCAGCGCGGCCACTGCCAGTAAAACAAAACGGCGGAACATGATAATTCTCCGGTTGAAGACATGATCCTGTGGAATGCTTCTTATCTACAAGAAGCTAACTGGGAGGATACGCCGACATAGCCTTTTCCACAGCCTCCCGTATCGCATCGGCGCGCTCGCTTTCGCTGCCCCGGTTGCCGGTTTCAGCGCTGGAGCTCCATATCGGCAGACCGCTTTTGGCGTCAAACATGTCCACCTGCACGACCATGACCTGTTCCTTATAGGTACGGATGATTGGCACGGTGGCGTATCCGCCATATCCAGGGCCGTAGCCGTTGTAGCCACCATAACCGCCGCCGTAATAGTCGTCCCGAACCTGACGCAAGCGGGTTTCCAGGCGCAGGTCGGCGCTGACAAACAGGTCGGCCGGGCGATTGTCGTGCAACGGGCGCAAGCCACGTTGATCCAGTGCATTGCTGACCGCTTCGGCAACCTGCGCCGAGTCGGCCCACGCAGTGCCCGGTGGCAGATGGCCGTTGAGCCAGGCCCAACTGCGGTACTTGCCGTAGTCACGGGGCGCCGCCGGGTAGGCGCTGCGATCGAACGTATTGGCAGCCTGGGGCGGCGCCGGTGGCAAAGGGTTTGAAGTGGCGACATAGGGGTTGCTGCCTTGACAGGCAGCCAGCCCCAGGCAGAGCACCAGTACACCTGAATGATTTTTCATTTCGTGCTCCGATCAGACAGGCCGACAGATCCAGTGCAAGTAACGCCCAAGCCCGGCAAAGCTCGGATGACGGCGGTGGGCCAGCTCCATTTCGAGCAGGTCCACCAGTTCGGCACGGGCCTGGAATTCCACCGGCATGTAATCGTGAAAAACCCGCACTCCACTCTGTATTTCGACCGTCCACAGGCCTTCAAGTTGCGCCGCCAGCTCGCGCGGATCAAGGGGCTGCTGCGGGGTCAGGCTCTGCTTCTCGCCGGCCATGTCGTTCTTGCGCATCTTGCGGAAATGGCCCTTGAGCAAGTTGCGATAAATCAGCGCATCGCGGTTGTAGAACGCCAGGGACAGCCAGCCATCCGCCTTGGTCAGCTGATGCAGCACCGGCAGGATGGCGTGGGGTTCGGCCAGCCATTCCAGCACCGCATGGCACAGCACCAGGTCGTAGGGCTCGGTGAGCTGCCCGAGCAGTTCCTGCCAGGGTGCCTGAATGAACGTGGCGCTCTGCCCGGCTTCGGCAAAACGCTGGCGGGCGCCTTCGAGCATCGGTTCGGCCGGCTCGGCGAGGGCCACCTGATGGCCGCGCTGGGCCAGCCACAACGACATATGGCCAAGGCCGGCGCCGATGTCCAGAACGCGCAGCGGCCGATCGGGCAAGGTTTCGGCCAGATCGGCCTGCAACACCGCCAGACGGATCGCACCTTTGGCACCGCCGTAGATTTTTTCGGCGAAACGGGTCGCCAGCTGATCGAAATGACGGTCGCTCATCAGCTGAACCTCCGTTCGCTGTCCGCCAGTTTGCTGCGCACCACGGCATCCATGTCCAGGCCCAGCTCACTGCACAACAGCAATAGATAAAGCACAATGTCACCGACTTCCTGCCCGGCGTGGGCAAGTTTGTCCGCCGGCAACTGGCGTGACTGGTCTTCGGTCAGCCACTGGAAAATCTCCACCAGCTCGGACATTTCCACGCTTGCGGCCATGGCCAGGTTTTTCGGGCTGTGAAATTGCCGCCAGTCATTGCGGTCACGGATGGTGTGCAGGCGTTCGGTCAGTTCAACAAGGTTCATCGGGCTCTCCTGAAGGTGTATAGCTTCGGGGGGATCACAGGTGAAGGCAAGCGGCAGAAGTTGCATGCTCACCTGTGCAACCCTCTATGCTTATGGGGGCTCGGCAGCATGATCGACAGCCCAAGACTCAATTCTCTTTAATCAGGACGTTCACTCCATGCAGGCAGAAGGTTTTTCCGAATGGCTCGGCCAGGTACTCGGCTCGATCATCCGCTTCATCGTCGATGCCCTCAGCGGGCTGTTCAATCTGTTGAGCAACGCCAGCAGCAATTTTGTCGAAGGCCTGTCCCAGGCGCTGGGCATGGATACCTCGGTCATCAGCATCATGACCTTGATCCTCGGGTTGATCCTGCTGTGGTCGGCAATCCGCGCCTTTCTCAATGCGTCGTTCATCATGGGGATCATCTGGCTGATGCTGGGGCTTTGGTTGCTCAGCTGGATCATCCACTGACACCATCAATTCCTGTAGGAGCCGGCTTGCCGGCGAAGGCGTCGTCCAATATTGCATCGCACTGGCGGACGCCTTCGCTGGCAAGCCGGCTCCTGCATTGGAGCGCGGCATATCCGGAATGTGCCGCTACAATGCCTGCTCCCAAGGAGCCTGCATGTCCAACCTGAGCGCCGACTGGCGCGACCGCCCTACCCATCGCCGGGTCTGGGCACTCGCCGCGCCAATGATTCTTTCGAACATTTCCGTACCGCTGGTGGCACTGGTCGACAGCACCGTCATCGGTCACCTGCCCCATGCCCATCAACTCGGCGCCGTCGCGGTCGGGGCCAGTATGTACACCTTCCTTGCCTGGGCCATGGGATTTCTGCGCATGGGCTCCACCGGGTTCGCCGCCCAGGCGGCGGGGCGCGGGGATGGTGCGGCCTTGCGGCAGATTCTGTTGCAGGGCCTGCTGCTCGCCATCGGCCTGGCCGTGGTCCTGGGTGCGGTGGGCGTGCCATTGAGCGGGGTGGCGTTGCACTTCATGCAACCGTCAGCGGAACTCGACCAACTGACCCGAGAGTTCTTCCACACCCGCCTGTTTGGCCTGCCAGCGGCGCTCGCCAGCTATGCACTGGTCGGCTGGTTTCTCGGCACCCAGAATGCCCGGGCGCCGCTGGCGATTCTGTTGAGCACCAACCTGGTCAACATTGCCCTGAACCTGTGGTTCGTCCTCGGCCTGGAATGGGGCGTGGTCGGTGCCGCCCGTGCCTCGGTGATTGCCGAATGGACCGGCGTACTGATCGGTTTGCTGATGACCCGCAAAGCCCTGCGCGCCTACCCTGGGCATATCGTCTGGGTAGCATTGGCGTTATGGCAGAGTTGGCGGCCATTGCTGGCGGTCAACCGCGACATCTTCATCCGCAGCCTGGCGCTGCAATCGGTGTTTTTCCTGATCACGGTGCAAGGCGCGCGGCTGGGCGATGCCACGGTCGCTGCCAATGCCCTGCTGCTCAATGGCTTGCTGCTGACCGCCCACGCCCTCGATGGCCTGGCCCACGCCGTGGAGGCACTGTGCGGGCATGCTCTCGGCGCCCGCGACCGCGATGCCCTGCGCCGTTCATTGGTAGTGGCTGGCGGCTGGTCGTTGCTGGCGAGCCTGGGTTTTGCCGCGCTGTTTCTGTTCGCCGGGCATTTGTTCATCGAGATGCAGACCGACATTCAGGGTGTGCGCGACACCGCATTCATCTACCTGCCCTACCTCGCCGTACTGCCGCTGATTGCCGTCTGGAGTTACCTGCTCGACGGTCTGTTCATCGGCGCTACCCGCGCCAGGGAAATGCGCAACGGCATGCTGCTGACCGTGGCGCTGGTGCTGCCTTTCGGTTGGGCACTGCAAGGCGGGGGCAACCATGGCCTGTGGATAACCTTTTTGTTGTTCATGCTCCTGCGCAGCCTGACCCTTGGCGTGATTGCCTGGCGCCTGCGCCGTCACGATGGCTGGTTCGCCGGCAGCACTCACTGAACGGGGCGACCTCATGATCAGGGTGGATCGTTCTGCCACAAGTGACGCAGGCTATCGAGGCGTTCCTGCTGAGTCCTGCCCGGCAGTGGCTGCACGGGTACGGCGTCGGGATACTGCAAGCGCAGCCATATCCAGCCATCAAGCACCGGGCGCTCGCTGAAACCCAGCGCCAACCCCTCTTGCACATGAGCCCACAGGCGGGAGAAGTCGGCACCGGTGGATTGATTCCAGCGCCAGGTCTGCTGCTCGAGCAGGCAGGTTTGCAGTTTTTCCTGTTGTCCGGCGCTGAGGTTCTCCTCGACTGCCAACGGGCTGACCGCCAGCCCCGGGTTGGACAAGCGCTGCCAGCCCTCACATCCCATCGCGCGGTCGGCCCAGCTACCACCGAACCAGCGCAACTGGTTGATGGGCCCGAGCCAGCGACTGAGCTCAACGGCATCGCAGGCATCGAAGAAATAGCTGGCCGTGATCGGGTTGTAGTAGCTCAAAAGAGCCCGGTGCAGGCCAAGCGTGACCGTGAGCATGCGCCGCAAATGCGCCAGCAACGACGCAGCGCTGGCCTCGCTGACCATCAGCAATCCGGGCCAGCGCTGTCCGTCGACGATGCATAAATCGGCCAGTGCCGGGCAGGTACACAGATCGACCAGGACCGGTCCTTGCTCATGCAGCGCATGCCACTGCGTACCTTCGAACAACCCGAAGCACCGGGCTTGTGCAAACATCTGCCGAAGTGCGACACCCGCCTGCGGCGTGCCCGGCACATCCAGCAACAGCCACTGCGGGGGTGCCTGGGGCGTGCGTGTGGCGATCATGCTCCAGAGCTCTGGCCAAGCTGCGTCGCCAGACGACAGGTGCACAACGCCTGTGCGCAATGGTTGAAACTGCCACCGCCGGGCAGCAGGCACAACACCAGCAATGGTTCCCCCGATCGCAACCATTGCTCCAGGCCCTCATCAGGGGCGCAGCCGGGCTGAGGGGTATCAGCGTCCGTCACTTCGACCGCTGTCGGCCCATGCAGCAGCCCGGTTATCTGCGGTTGATCGGGATCGCCCTCGACAAAACCCACGACCAGCTCAGTTCCTTCCCGTAATGGCAAGAACATCGATGCCTGCAGTTGCCTGGCCAGGGGCAACCAGCAATGACTGGGCGCAGCCCCTTCGCCCTGATAAAGCCAGTCGAACTGCACCGGTACCGGCCTTGCCGGGTCGGGGCCTGGTTCATCGACCTCGACGACCCACGCCCGTTGCACGCTATGCATCTTTGGTTTGACCGTCGCACAGGGCGGCTCGATTGTTGCCGGCCAGCGCAGGGCACGGGCCTGATTGTGGTAAGGAGTCGCTGCATCCTGACTGCCCCAATGCTCAACGTGGGTCAGCAACCAGAGGCGATTGCATTCGGCAACCGGATGACCGGACAGCGGCATCAGCCGACCGCTGCGCAAGGTCACCAGGTCTGTCCGGCATTCGGCACTCTGCGCTGCTGTCCCGCCGCAGTGCTGACGCTCGAACTGCCGCACCGCCGGCCGATCGCCCTCGCTGCGCAATACCGCAGGCTCGCCGGTTGGAAATTGTTGCTGGTCGTCGCCGAACACTACGCAGTGCCCCCCGACCCGGTTTTCGAAGTGGTAGTAAAGTCCCTCCTCGGCGCACAGTCGCTGGAGAAATTGCAGGTCTGACTCTCGATATTGCGTGCAGAAATCCCGGGGCGGGTATTCGCCGCTCAGTGCCAGGCGTCGATCTTTGCCGGTTATACCGTGCTCCTTGAGCACCCGGTCGAGGATTTGCGGCACTGAGAGGGCGCTGAAAATTCGTTGGCTGAAGCGCTGGGCCAGGCAAGCCAGTTTTGGCCCCAGACGCACCTGGCAGAGCCTGGATCCCGAGGCATGCTCACGCTGGACGAGTTCATGCAATTGTCCATGCACGGGGCTTGCGGCTGGTCCGAAATGCAACGAGGCCGGGCGGTACAGCAAACTGGCAAGGTCAAGTACCGGGTCATCGATCAGCAGTTCCAGATCGAACACGAACGGCTCGCTGATGGCCTCTTTACCGGTAAAGGCCAGGACCTCAAAGGAGTCGGGCAGACCTGCTACATCCAGACGAAATGACGGTTCGTTGACTGGATTGAACATCGGCGTTTCTCTACAGGAGGGGCGGCCGGGGATTCTCGCTGAGAGACATGGCCGAGTAGAGTGCCGAACTACAAATTAGGAAATAACCTACGCGAAAAGAAGACCAAATGCTTTGGGTGGCCGAGGACGCGGGAAATTTCGCCAGGAATAGGAGAATTGCCGCACCAGGTCATCTGAAATTTCCGCGGCAAACGGAAAATTTTCAGACAACCTGATGAGCGTGGCGCTTACCTCAGGAAGACAGGTAAGACGAACGGGTCAGCCCCAGGCGCAAGGCATCGAGGAACTGCGTGCGCTCGGTGGCGCTGATGCGGGCACTGGCACACTTGTCGCGGTAGTGAGTCATCAGCTCCTCCGGCGACAAGTGCACGTAACGCAGCATGTCTTCGATGGTGTCGTGGGTTTCGATACCGGCGTGGTACACGCTACCGTCGGCGTTCTGGTAGATGTTCACCGAGTCGGTGTCACCGAACAGGTTGTGCATGTCGCCAAGAATTTCCTGGTAGGCACCCACCAGGAAAATCCCCAGCAGATAGTCTTCACCTTCATTCAGACCGTGCACCGGCAAGCTGGTCTCGATGCTCTGCTCGTCGACGTACTGCTTGATCTTGCCGTCGGAGTCGCAGGTCAGGTCTTGCAGCACGGCACGGCGCAGCGGCTCTTCGTCGAGACGGTGCAGCGGCAGGATCGGCAGGACCTGGCCGATGGCCCAGGTGTCCGGCAGGCTCTGGAATACCGAGAAGTTGCAGATGTACTTGTCGGCCAGCTTGTCGTTGAGTTCGTCGAGCACCTGACGGTGGGAACGCTGACGGGCCTTCAACGAGTTGTGCAGGCGGCGGCACACGGCGAAGTAGCATTGCTCGGCCAGGGCTTTTTGCGCCAGGGTCAGCTTGCCATCGGCATACTGGGAGGCGACATCACTCATGTAGTGCGTGGCACGCCAGTAGGTTTCGGTGACCATCTCGATGTCGGTCGGCCCCAGCAGGTCTACCAGCCACTGAACGGTTTCCGGCAGCTCTTCCTTGTTATCGATCTTCGGCACGTCGTCGTGGTGTTTCTCGACGTCGGTCACCTGCACCACCAGCATGGCGTGGTGAGCGGTCAGGGAGCGGCCGCTCTCGGAGAAGATGTTCGGGTGCGGCAGGCTCTGCGCGTCGCAGAATTCCTTGAGCATCCCGACCACGACGCCAGCGTAATCGTCCATGTCATAGTTGATCGAACTGGCGTTACGCGAGTGCGTGCCGTCGTAGTCCACGCCCAGACCGCCGCCGACATCGATGTGGTCCACCGGCAGGCCCAGGTTGCGCAATTCGCCGTAATAACGGATCGCTTCCTTGAAACCGTGCTGGTAGTCCGCCAGGTTGGCGATCTGCGAGCCCATGTGGAAGTGCAGCAGGCGAATGCCCTGGTCCAGACCGGCTGCGCGGAAACGCTCGACCACCGACAGCAGCTGCGCGGCCGACAGGCCGAACTTGGATTTCTCGCCGCCGGTGTCTGCCCACTTGCTCGACGCCAGAGAGGACAGGCGCACGCGCAGGCCGACCTGAGGCTTGACCTTGAGCGAGGCCGCTTCTTCGATCACCAGACCGACTTCGGACTCTTTCTCGATCACGATGAACACGTTGTGGCCGAGCTTCTGGCCCATCAGCGCCAGACGGATGAACTCGCGGTCCTTGTAACCGTTGCAGACGATGGTGCCGCCCTTCGGCGCCAGTGCCAGCACTGCCAGCAGTTCGGGCTTGGACCCGGCTTCCAGGCCGATGGAAACGTTCTGGGTGGCGATGATGTTCTCGATCACCGCTTCCTGCTGGTTCACCTTGATCGGGTACAGCGCAGTGTACTTGCTCTGGTATTCCAGGCGCTCGATGTTGGCGTCGAACGCGCCGGTCAGCTGACGCACGCGGTCTTGCAGGATGTCGGGGAAACGCACCAGCAATGGCAAGGACAAACCGCTTTTGCGCAGTTGGTCGACTTGCTCGAACAGGTCGATAGGCGAACTGGTCGGGCCGTTCGGACGAACTTCGACGCGACCGGCGTCATTGATCGCGAAATACCCGGCCCCCCAATGGCGAATCCCGTAAACACTGCGGCTGTCCGCAACTGTCCATTGGCTGCCATCGTCTTTGCGTGTGCGTCGTACGGACATCGAAGTCCCCTATAAAGAAGTCATAGTGCGTCGCCTGGGTTCAGGCCGGCGCAGTCTAAAGAATGAAAATGACGGTTCGTCAACGGGGCAATAGACCCCGCCGACCGCAACGAGTTTAGAAACCGGTCATGAACAGGCTCTGTGAAAACCATGTGGCTGACGCCAGGTCTGAATGCCATCAGGACCGGATCAAGCCGAGGGTGGTTTTCACAGAGGCTGCTAGCCGCCGGACTTCTTCGCTTTGAAACCGGACTTGATCAGTTCTGCCAAGAGTAGCTCGACATGATCGCCCTGGATTTCGATGACACCGTCTTTCAACGCCCCACCGGTACCGCAACGTTTCTTCAACGTCGTGGCCAGTTCCTTGAGCGCGTCCTCAGCCAACGGCACGCCGGTGATGGTGGTCACCGTCTTGCCGCCACGGCCCTTGCTTTCGCGGCGCACGCGAGCGATGCCGTCGCCGGCCGGGATGACGGTCTGTTTGCAGATGCAGGCGTCCACCGGTTTACTGCATTCCGGGCAATGACGACCTGCGTCGGTGGAAAATACCAGGCCGCCCAGGGCGGCGAAGGATGCGGCTTTTTTGGCCACCGGCAATCCTCTTCGGAGGACAAAGACTGGTCGCAGCACTTGGGAAGGCTATCGACCGCGAAGCCCCACTCAGGCAGGGGCAGCGCTACTGAAACGGTACGACATTCACTTCACTGTAGGAGCGAGCTTGCTCGCGATGGACGTCAACGATAACGCGGGCATCCAGAATGAACGCATCGTCTTTGAGTTCATCGCGAGCAAGCTCGCTCCTACAGCAGCAACCAGCAATACCGGTTCAGTTTGAAAAGTCGCGCAGTGTAACGGCAAAAACGCCGATTGCTAAGAGCCAATCGGCGCCAATTTATGCATCTTATGCGACGTCTTCGCCACGTGAGCGCAGATAGCGCTTCAACGCAGCCAGAGAGTCTGGGCAATAAGGCTTTTGCCCGATTTCCAGCATGACCTGATCAATGGGGATAAAGCGCGCTTCTAGCACCTCTTCCGGTTGCAGGATCAACGGACCATCCCACACCGCCGAGAACGCCGAACACCACAGGCGATTGCCGGTGTCCTCGAAAAAGAAGTGGTCATGAGCGGTCAGCTCCACTCCACTCACGCCCAGTTCTTCCTCCAGCTCCCGGGCCGCCGACTCGGCGTAGGTTTCACTGGCGAGCACCATGCCACCCGCTGCCACGTCCCAGTAACCGGGATAGATTGCCTTGCTCAGCGTGCGGCGATGCACGCACAACTCGCCAGCGGAATTGAACAACATGATGTAGGTGCCGCGCCCGATCAGCCCGCGCTCGCGCAAGTCGGAACGGACCAGGGCGCCGAGCAGGTTGTCCTGCTCGTCGACCCAGGCGATCTGTTCGGCATCGGACGCCGCGCGGTGCGCGGTTTCTCTGGTGTTATCGACCATGACTCAGCCCTGATTGAGCAATTGACGCAAATCGATCACTGCGGCGTTGGCCCGGGAAATGTAATTGGCCATGACCAGCGAGTGGTTGGCCAGTACGCCGAAGCCACTGCCGTTGAGGATCATCGGGCTCCATACCGGCTCCTGCGACGCCTCCAGTTCACGAATGATCTGGCGCACGCTGACGGTGGCGTTCTTCTTGGCCAGCACATCGGCAAAGTCGACTTCAATGGCGCGCAGCAAATGCGACAAGGCCCAGGCCTGACCGCGGGCTTCGTAGAACACGTTGTCGATTTGCAACCATGGGGTTTCAACGATTTCTTCGTCGACCTGCGGCGCCACGCCCGGTGCTACCACCTCGGTTTTCAACGCGGTGTTGAGCTTGACCCGGCCCACACTGGCCGACAGCCGTTGCGACAGCGAACCCAGACGGGTGCCGACGTCACCCAGCCAGTTGTTAAGGTTGTCGGCACGGGCATAGAACAGCGCGCTCTTCTGGTTCGGATCGGACAGGCGCGCCTGATAGCGGCTCAGGGAGTTGATGCCTTCCTGATATTCGGACTCGCTGGACGGCAGCACCCAGCTCTTGTTGTCGAAGTTGAAACGCGGCTCGGCCTTGGCCAGGTCGGCGTCTTCGGCGGACTGCGACTGCGAACGGGCGAAGTCTTTACGCATTGCCCGGCTCAGGTCGCGGACCTGCACCAACACGCCATATTCCCAGCTCGGCATATTGTCCATCCACAGGCCTGGCGGGAATCGGTCGTTGGAAATATAGCCGCCCGACTTGGTCAGCAAGGTGCCGGCGACGGTCTTCAGGGTTTCCACCGTGGTGTAGCCAACGACCATCTGCTTGCCTTCTTTCTCGGCCGCCAGTTGAGCGGTCTGCTGGACCGGGAACAGCGCCGGCTCCTGGCTCCAGTACCAGCCCAGGACACTCGCCACCAACAGGTAGATGCCCAGCAAAGTGGCCAGCGCCCGGCTGAACAACAGACCGCCCAGATAACTGCGGGTCTCCGACTTCGGTTCAGCGGCACGTTCAGGCGCACTTTCTGTGCGGTTCTTCCAGTCCAGCATGGCGATTTCCTTTCAAGCTCTTGAGGTCAACGGTTCGACCACAACCATACAACAACGTGCCTTGGCCCGGCACCCGCCATCGCACCGATGCGGAAAATTACCGGTGTTGCGGATGAAAAGATTACCTGTCCACCCGGTGACTGTGTTGCCGTCGAAATCCTCCTAATGGTTTGGATGACACGCCCCAAGGGAATCCCTGATCCCCTGAGACTAATAAAAACCGGCCGATCCGCACCGCTCAGACAGCCGTCAACGGCCAATGGTCGGTCACCCGTCAATTGCCGCCCTGCGCCCGTCAAACGCCCTGATTCACGGCACTTCACCTCCGCACACGACGACCATAAAGCCCAGGATCAGACCGATCGGTCATAAACTGAATGAAGCCACATTGCAGATTATTGACGTACAGCACTCATGTATTGGAAAAGTGGTGCTAGCATAGAGCCACCAGTCGACCTCAGTGTGCACCCTAACTAGTAGTCAGGATATGACCGAGCCAGAAGACCCCAGCCGCGAGCGCCTCAAGCACCACTTTGCCCAGCGGGTAATTCATCAGGCTCGTCAGATTCTTGAGATATGGCAGCGCCTGCAACGCAGTGAGTGGTCCACCGCCGACCTTTCGGAGTTGAGCGAGGCCAATCTGCGCCTGCTGCGTTTCGCCGAGCGCTTCGAACAACCGGAACACACGCAATTGGCACGCCACATCGGTCAGTCCCTGGAGGCGGTCGACGCTAATCGCGGACGCCTGAGCAGCGGCCTGATCACCGACCTCAATCGCTTGATGCAGCGCCTGTCACGTACCGGCCTGCGCCATGGCGACCAGCTCGATCAGACCTCCCTGCCACCGCTGCGCAAGCCCGTCTATGTGATGCTGCAGGATCACGGCCGCGCCGAGCGCCTGGCCAAACAACTGGAATTCTTCGGGCTCAGCGCCCAATCCCTGGACAGCGTAGATGCTTTTCGCTCATCGATGGTTGAGCGCTTGCCAGCGGCGATTGTCATGGATGTGGATTTCAGCGGCCCCGGCGTCGGACTGAAACTGGCCGCCCAAGCCCAGGAAGGCCTGGACTATCGCTTGCCGCTGCTGTTTTTCAGCCTGCACGAAACCGACACTCCGACCCGCCTCGCCGCCGTGCGTGCCGGTGGTCAGGAGTTCCTCACCGGCACCCTCGAAGCGTCGAGCCTGCTGGAGAAAATCGAAGTCCTGACCTGCGTTGCCCAGTACGAACCGTATAAAGTGCTGATCATCGACGACTCTCGCGCCCAGGCCCTGCACACCGAGCGCCTGCTCAACAGCGCAGGGATCATCACCCGGACGTTGATCGAGCCAATCCAGGCCATGGCCGAACTGGCGGACTTCCAGCCGGACCTGATCATCCTCGACATGTACATGCCAGCCTGCACCGGCACGGAACTGGCCAAGGTGATCCGCCATAACGATCGTTACGTCAGCGTGCCGATCATTTACCTGTCGGCCGAAGACGACCTGGACAAACAGCTCGATGCCATGAGCGAAGGCGGCGATGACTTCCTGACCAAACCGATCAAGCCCCGACACCTGATCACCACCGTGCGTAACCGCGCGGCACGGGCACGCAACCTCAAGGCACGAATGGTTCGCGACAGTCTCACCGGCCTGTACAACCACACGCATATCCTGCAATTGCTCGAAGACTGCTCGTTCCGGGCCCGCCGCGAAAGCAAGCCGCTGTGCTTTGCCATGCTCGACATCGACCATTTCAAACGGGTCAACGACAGCCACGGCCACCCCATGGGTGACCGGGTGATCAAGAGCCTGGCGCTGTTTCTCAAGCAACGCCTGCGCAAAACCGACTTCATTGGGCGCTATGGCGGTGAAGAGTTCGCCATTGTCATGCCGGACACCGATATCGAAGCGGCCTACAACGTGCTCGATGAAATCCGACAGCGTTTTGCCGAGATTCACTACCCCGCGCAACCCCAGGATCTGTGGTGCACCTTCAGCGCCGGCTTAGTGGAGTTATGCGAAAGCTCCGACAGCCTGATGATGGCCAGTCAGGCAGATGATGCGCTGTATCGCGCCAAACATGGCGGACGCAATCGAATACAGGCCGCTCGCACATCAAAGCAAAGTGCCACTTTTTTATCGGAATCGACCGATACAGTCATAACCCTGTAACAGAAACGCAATAACTTCAGGCACTTACCATTTCTGCCGTTGGTAGTCCGTAATGCGCCTGAAGCTGCTGACCAATCTCAATACCCTCCTTCTGGTGGCCGTGTGCATGGCCCTCGGCGCTACGCTGTGGTGGTCGCAGAAAGCCCTTGAGCGTCCATATCTATTAATGGAGCGCTACCTGGGCCTGTCGCAGCAATTTCAGAATGAAGTGGCCCGCAACGTCGAGGATTACCTTGGCAACGGCGATGCACTGCGCCTGAGCAGTGCCGCCCAAGGCATCGACAACCTGCAAAAAGAACTCGGCGAATTGCCACCGGCCTTGGCCGAGACATTGCGCCCCAGCCTGTCGACGCTTGAAGCGTTCAGCAAAACCGACCTGCTGGCCGCCGGCAAACTGGCAGGCGATCCGCAGGCCTTGCTGCTGCAGGCCGAGCGCGAACTGGGTGCCAGTCTCGATCAGCTCAGCCAGTACGCCAATGGCAATGCGGCCTATCTGACGCCACTGCTCAGCGCGTCGCAGCACCTGGGTAAATTGTCCCTGGCACGGGACAAACTGGTCAGCAGCGGCCGCAGCGAACTGGCTGCCGACGTCGAACGCGAAGTGGCCAACATCCGCACCCAGGCCGAAAAACTGGACACCCTGCCCTTGCTGGGCGTGACCACCAACAGTGAGTCGAACACCGATGATTTCGCCTCGATGATGGGCCTTGAGAACAAGGAAAAAACCGTCGCCGAAGATGCTGGCGTCAGCCCCAAGCGCGAACTCAACAGCCTGCTCACCCGCTACCCGGCCGAGCTCGCGCGCACTCGCGATCAAATCCGCAAACGCGCCGACCTCAGCGCCACGGCGCACGTGAAAATCGCCGACGTGCAACAGGCCATTGCCGCGCTGGAGCCGGTGGTGCGCGCCCAGCACGGACAGATCCAGGGTGAAGTGCGGCTGATGCAAGGCGTGATGATCGGTTTGATTCTGTTGATCGCACTGCTGATCGACACCCTGCAGCGCAAACTGGCCCGGACCCTGACCAACCTCGCCCCGGCCCTGTCGACCTGGGCCGAAGGCGACTTCAGCCGCGACATTCAACTGGGCAACACCAACCGTGAATTGCATGACATTGAAGCCTCGCTCAACCGCTTGCGCGCGTATCTGGTTGACCTGGTGGGGACCATTCGCCGCAATGCCGAACAGGTGGCAGGCAGCAGCCGAACCCTGGCCGACCTGAGCAACGATTTGCACAACGGTGCCGAGCATCAGGCCGGCGACACGGCGCTGATCCGCGATTCCCTCAGTGAGCTGGAAGCGACCATCCAACAAGTCGCCGGCGATGCCAGCCAGGCTGCCGACGCCAGCCGCCACGCAGGCCTCGCTGTGGAGCATGGGCAGAAAGTCATCGGTCTGAGCCTCACCGGCCTGCATGCGCTGGCGGATGAAGTGCAAGGCAATGCACAATTGATCGAACACCTGGCCGAAGAATCGGCCACCATCGGCGGCGTGTTGACGGTGATTCGCTCGATTGCCGACCAGACCAATCTGTTGGCCTTGAACGCCGCCATCGAAGCAGCCCGGGCCGGAGAAATGGGCCGAGGCTTTGCGGTGGTGGCCGAAGAGGTGCGTTCACTGGCGCAACGTACCGCCGGGGCCACCGCAGAAATCCAGACGCTGATCGCAGGGCTGCAAACCGCCGCACGGCAATCGGTGGAAGGCATGCGCGCCCAGGTCGAACACGCCGAGGCCACGGCTTGCCAGGCCCAGGCCGCCGATGGCGCGCTGGATAAAATAGTCGGGGCGATCCAGACCATTTCCGACACGGCGATACGGATCGCCGATGTCACTGCCCAGCAAAGTGGGGCTGTCAGCGAGATCCGCGACCACAGCGAGCGGATTCACCAGTTGGGTGGGGATAACTTGCTACGTATCGGTGAAGGGCGTGAGCAGGGAGAAAATCTGCTAGTGCTGGGTGGGCGACTGCATACAGCCGTTCAGGCCTTCCGCGTCTGACAGACCGCCATCGCTGGCAAGCCAGCTCCTACAGGTGCGCGGAGTTTCCGTAGGAGCTGGCTTGCCAGCGAAAGCGTCAGAACATTCATCACAAAACTGCCGCCCTGCACGCCTCGCCGTCGTCCGCTATCATCCCCCCAATTCCGATACGCGAGATCGTCATGCGCCGTTTGCTTTGCCTGCTGTTTTTAGTGTTCGCCCTGCCGGCCAGCGCCACTGGCTTGCTGGAGAACCGACCCAGCTCAAGCCTGGGCTCGATCAACAACAGCGCCGACTTCTTGCCGGTGCGCGAAGCGTTCCAGTTGAGGCTGGTAGAAAGCACGCCGCAATCGATCAAGCTGCGGTTTGTCGCCACCGAAGGCTATTACCTCTACCGGCACCGCTTTCAATTTCGCGCCGATCCCGCCGATGTTGTCCTCGGCGCGGCGAAACTGCCCGACGGCCAAGAAAAACACGATGAATACTTCGGCGATGTCGAGGTCTACCACGGCATTCTCGACGTCGAACTGCCGCGCACCGACCAACGTGCCTTCACTCTGGCCGTGACCTATCAGGGTTGCGCCGACAAAGGTTTGTGCTATCCACCGGAAACCGAGCGTTTGAGCATCGACGGCAGCGGCGCTCCAGTGACGGTTTATCCGTGGAGCTGGCGCGAACTGGCATTGTTTTTCCTCGCGGGCGTGGGCCTGACGTTCACGCCATGCGTGCTGCCCATGCTGCCTATCCTGTCCGGCGTGGTGCTGCGCGGCCAGGTCGGCGGCTGGCGCGGTTTCAATCTGTCACTGGCCTATGTGCTGCCAATGGCTGCCTGCTTTGCCCTGCTCGGTGCGCTGATGGGGCTGTTCGGTGCCCAGCTCAATCTGCAGGCGCGGTTGCAATCGGCCTGGGTACTGGTGCCTTTCGCGATGTTTTTTGCGCTGTTCGCGTTGGCGATGTTCGGTGTCTTCGAACTCAAATTGCCGCACGCCATCAGCAGTCGCCTGGACCGCATCGCCGGCCGCACCAAAGGCGGCTCGCTGTGGGGCGCTGCGGTGTTGGGCGTGGTCTCCAGCTTGCTGGTTTCACCCTGTGTTTCGGCACCCTTGGCCGGTGCGCTGCTGTACATCAGCGCCAGTGGCGATGCCCTGGGCGGAGGCTTGAAACTGTTCATGCTCGGCCTCGGCATGGGCGCACCGCTGTTGCTGGTGGCCACCGGTGGCGCAGCCTGGCTGCCGAAAAGCGGGCCGTGGCTGGTCTATGTGAAAAACGCGATCGGTGTGTTGTTGCTGGGACTGGCGATCGGCCTGCTCAGCCGCGTCTTGCCCGGTCAGGTCACCTTGCTGTTGATCGGTCTGCTGGCCGGTGGCGTCGGGCTGTTCATGGGCGCGTTGGAGTTCGTCTACAAACCGCCGCGCGAGCGCCTCGTACAGTTGCTCGCAATGTTCCTGGTGTTTTACGCCCTGGCCTGCTGGTACGGCGCGCTCAGCGGCCAGACCGACCCGTTCAACCCGATTGGCCAGCCGCGCGTCGTCGAGAGCAACCGGCCTGTGCAAGGCACCAGCAGCTGGCAAACCGTAAGCACTTCCGCCGATCTGGACCGCGCGCTCGCCGAGGCTCGCTCATCCGGCACACCGCTGTTGCTCGACTGGTATGCCGACTGGTGCATCAGCTGCAAAGTCATCGAACATGAGGTGCTGGACGACCCGGTCGTCATCGATCGCCTCAAGGGTTACCGGTTGATCCGCTTCGACATCACCGCCAGCAACGCCGAGCAACGCGCCCTGCTCGACCGTTACCAACTGTTCGGCCCACCGGCCCTGATGTTTTTCGGCAAGGATGGCGTCGAACGTGCCGATGTGCGGGTGATTGGCGAGATCAATGCCAAAGACTTCGCCGAACGTGTTGCCAGGGCGAATGACCACATTTAATCAAGCAGTCATATATTTCGCGCAAACATCGGTCATCGTGCTGGCTATTGCAGAGAACTGGACAGTCACAAAGGCTTTGCGGCATAGTCTCCAGGTTCTGACAATTGCTCACAGGAAATAAAGGAACAGCCGATGGCGACCCTACTGGTTCTGCACGGACCCAACCTGAACTTGCTCGGCACCCGTGAACCGGGCACCTACGGCGCCACGACGCTGGCGCAGATCGACCAGGATCTGGAACGCCGCGCCCGCGAAGCCGGTCACCATTTGCTGCACCTGCAAAGCAATGCCGAGTACGAATTGATCGACCGCATTCACGCTGCCCGCAGCGAAGGCGTGGACTTCATTCTGATCAACCCAGCAGCTTTTACACATACAAGTGTCGCATTACGTGACGCGCTGCTGGCGGTGAGCATCCCATTCATCGAAGTGCATTTGTCTAACGTGCACAAACGCGAACCTTTCCGCCATCACTCTTACTTCTCCGACGTAGCGGTGGGAGTGATCTGCGGCCTTGGCGCCAGCGGTTATCGACTGGCCCTGGAGGCTGCCCTAGAGCAGATTGAAAGACAGGCAACAGCTTGAACAACAAGCGTTAAACGCCCCTGACCGACCCTTGGGAGTTGATGATTCATGGATATCCGTAAAGTTAAGAAACTGATCGAATTGCTGGAAGAGTCCGGCATCGACGAGCTCGAGATCAAGGAAGGCGAAGAGTCCGTACGCATCAGCCGTCATAGCAAGACCCCGGCCCAGCAGTACTACGCGCCGGCTCCAATGCATGCTCCGGCTGCCGCGCCTGTCGCTGCCGCTGCTCCGGTTGCCGCTGCCGCACCTGTTGCTGCCGCCGCGCCAGCACTGAACGGCGCCGTTGCCCGTTCGCCGATGGTCGGTACGTTCTATCGCAAATCTTCGCCATCCTCGCCGTCCTTCGTGGAAGTCGGGCAGACCGTGAAGAAAGGCGACACCCTGTGCATCGTTGAAGCCATGAAGATGATGAACCACATCGAAGCTGAAACCAGCGGTGTGATCGAATCCATCCTCGTCGAAGACGGCCAGCCGGTTGAGTACGACCAACCGCTGTTCACCATCGTTTGAACCGCGGAGAGCCTTTGATGACTGCGAAGTTGGAAAAAGTTCTGATCGCCAACCGCGGTGAGATCGCCCTGCGGATCCTGCGCGCCTGCAAAGAGATGGGCATCAAGACCGTCGCCGTTTACTCCAAGGCTGACAAGGAACTGATGCACCTGGGCCTGGCAGACGAATCCGTCTGCATCGGTCCGGCATCGGCCGCCCACTCCTACCTGCACATTCCGGCAATCATCGCCGCGGCCGAAGTGACTGGCGCCACCGCCATTCACCCGGGCTACGGCTTCCTTGCGGAAAACGCCGACTTCGCCGAACAGGTCGAGAAATCCGGCTTCGCGTTCATTGGCCCGAAAGCCGAAACCATTCGCCTGATGGGCGACAAGGTATCGGCCAAGCAAGCCATGATCGCTGCCGGCGTGCCGACTGTTCCGGGTTCTGACGGCCCGCTGCCGGAAGACGAAGAAACCGCTCTGCGCATCGGCCGCGAAGTCGGTTACCCGGTGATCATCAAGGCCGCTGGCGGCGGCGGTGGTCGCGGCATGCGCGTTGTGCACAAAGAAGAAGACCTGATTTCCTCGGCGAAACTGACCCGCTCCGAAGCAGGCGCGGCGTTCGGCAACCCGATGGTCTATCTGGAAAAATTCCTGACCAACCCACGTCACGTGGAAGTCCAGGTACTTTCCGACGGCCAGGGCCACGCTATCCATCTGGGCGACCGCGACTGCTCGCTGCAACGTCGTCACCAGAAGGTTCTTGAAGAAGCGCCGGCACCGGGCATCGACGAGAACGCACGTGAGGAAGTACTCGCACGCTGCGTCAGGGCGTGCATCGATATCGGTTACCGTGGCGCAGGCACTTTCGAGTTCCTGTACGAAAACGGCCACTTCTACTTCATCGAGATGAACACTCGTGTCCAGGTAGAACACCCGGTTTCGGAAATGGTCACCGGCATCGACATCGTCAAGGAGATGCTCAGCATCGCCGCCGGCAACAAGCTGTCGTTCACCCAGGATGACGTGGTCATCCGCGGTCACGCGCTGGAATGCCGGATCAACGCCGAAGACCCGAAAACCTTCATGCCGAGCCCGGGCACGGTCAAGCATTTCCACGCTCCAGGCGGCAACGGCGTTCGTGTCGACTCGCACCTGTACAGTGGCTATGCCGTTCCGCCGAACTACGACTCGTTGATCGGCAAGCTGATCACCTACGGCGCAACCCGTGACGAAGCCATGGCGCGCATGCGCAATGCGCTGGACGAAATCGTGGTCGACGGGATCAAGACCAACATCCCGTTGCACCGCGACCTGACCCGCGATGAAGGCTTCTGCAAAGGGGGCGTGAACATTCACTACCTCGAGCACAAGCTGGCTGGCGAAAAGCACTAAGCTTCGAGCCGATCAACAAGGCCGCCTTCGGGCGGCTTTGTTGTATCTGGACATTTCGTCTGACCGAACACCGCCCCCCCCCCTGTGGGAGCGAGCTTGCTCGCGATGGCGTCGGCAAATCCACTACCTATGTCGACTGATACACCGCTATCGCGAGCAAGCTCGCTCCCACAGGGGTATGTACCGATGTACAGGGCAAGCCACTCCCACAAAACCTCTGCGCTCGCGTAAACTTGCGTCCTTCTCGCAGCCTGCCAGGTTGCATTCAATATTTTTCAAAGGTGCCCGCCATGCCTTGGCTGCAAGTACGTCTCGCCATCAGCCCGGAACAAGCCGAAACCTATGAAGACGCTTTCCTTGAAGTGGGCGCCGTGTCGGTGACCTTCATGGACGCCGAAGACCAGCCGATCTTCGAGCCGGAACTCAATACCACACCGCTGTGGTCGCACACGCACCTGCTGGCCCTGTTCGAAGGTGGTACCGAGCCCGGCCCGGTACTGGCTCATCTGGAGTTGCTGACCGGCAGCCCGCTACCTGAACACCACAGCGAAGTGATCGAAGACCAGGACTGGGAACGCAGCTGGATGGACGGCTTCCAGCCAATGCGGTTCGGCCAGCGCCTGTGGATCGTGCCGAGCTGGCACGCCGCGCCCGAGCCCGACGCAGTCAACCTGCTGCTGGACCCGGGCCTGGCATTCGGCACCGGCACCCACCCGACCACCGCACTGTGCCTGGAATGGCTCGACGGTCAGGACCTGAAAGACTGCAACGTGCTGGACTTCGGTTGCGGTTCGGGGATTCTGGCGATTGCCGCGCTGTTGCTCGGCGCCAGGGAGGCCGTGGGCACCGATATCGACGTGCAGGCGCTGGAAGCCTCACGCGACAATGCCGGACGCAACAACATTGCCGATGAGCTCTTCGCGCTGTATCTGCCGCAAGACTTGCCACAGGTTCAGGCTGACGTGCTGGTGGCCAACATTCTCGCCGGCCCGCTGGTCTCCCTGGCGCCGCAGTTGTCCGGCCTGGTCAAGTCCGGCGGTCGCCTGGCGCTGTCGGGCATCCTCGCCGAACAGGGCGACGAAGTCGCTGCCGCCTACGCCAAGGACTTCGATCTGGACCCGATCGCCAATCGTGATGGCTGGGTGCGCATCACTGGCCGTCGGCGCTAGAATGGCCGTCTGCATAATCCGGAACGCCGCATGACCGATAGCTTCGTCACTCAGTGCCCGCATTGCCAAACCAGCTTCCGCGTCAGCCATGCCCAGTTGAGCGTGGCGCGTGGCGTGGTTCGCTGCGGCTCCTGCCTGCAGGTGTTCAATGCCGCCAGGCAGCTGCTTGAGCAGGCCGGCAAGGAACCACCGGCAGCGAAGCCACTCCCGCCCGAGCAGCCCCTTGAAGCATCGCCGCCGCGCGCCATCAGCCAAAGGCAATGGAGCGCCACCGAGCTGGATCTGGACAGTCTCGACCTCGACGAAGAACTCGCCCGGCTCGAACAGCGGGAAATCCAGCCAGCCACCGAGCTCGGCCGCCATCGCGACGAATCGCTGAGCGCCCGTCGCGACAGCTCCGGGCAGGATGACGAAGAGCCGTGGTCCGACAGCCTGTTCAGTGAATCGGCGGCCGATCGTGCGCAACTCGACGAACCGCTCGAAAGCCTTGAAACGCCAGAACCGACAATCGAACCGGGCAAAGCCTCACGCACCGAACCTTCGCTGTCCCTGGAACCGGTTGACCTCGACGACGAACCACAGCCACCCCATTTGCGATTGCACGACCCTCTCGATGCGCCACTGAACCACGAACGCCTGTCAGCCGCCGACGATAACGAAACCGACGACAACCTGCCCTCGATCGAACCGCTGCGCAAGCGACGCGAACGTAGCGAGCCGGGCGTGCGTGCCGAAGTGCTGCAAGACCTGACCGACGACCCACTGCAACTGGACTGGCAAAAACGCCGCTCGCCCTGGGGCCGACGGCTGTTGTGGTTGCTGCTGGTGCTGATTGCTGCTGGCGCCCTCGCTGGCCAGTACATCGCCTACCATTTCGATGAACTGGCGCGACAGGATCAGTATCGCCCGTGGTTCCAGCAACTGTGCCCGCAAATCGGCTGCACCGTGCCATCCAAGGTCGACATCGCGAAAATCAAGAGCAGCAACCTGGTGGTGCGCAGCCATCCCGAGTTCAATGGCGCCCTGGTGGTCGATGCGATCATCTATAACCGCGCGCCCTTCTCCCAGCCCTTCCCGCTGCTGGAACTGCGCTTCGCCGACCTCAATGGCCACCTGATCGCCAGTCGCCGCTTCAAACCCGGCGAGTACCTCAATGGCGATCTCGAAGGCATGGCGGAAATGCCTCCGCAAACGCCGATACACATCGCCCTAGACATTCTCGACCCCGGTGCCAAGGCTGTGAACTACAGTCTGAGCTTCCACTCTCCAGAGTGAAACGCTTCTATGCTCCCCGATTGACGTTGGCGTTCTGACTCCCCCAGGCAAACCAAACCACGGGTAATAACAGAATAACTGTTCAGATTTTGTTCAATTCAGCCTTTATCCAGTCATCGAGAGCGGGTATCATGCCAACCCTTTTTCGAACTCTCATGATCCGGCCCCACAACAGGGAAGTCCTATGTCGGCGGTACGCATCGGCCCATACACATTACACAACAGCTTGATTCTCGCCCCCATGGCGGGCGTCACTGACCAGCCCTTTCGTCAGCTGTGCAAGCGTTTGGGCGCGGGACTGGTCGTCTCGGAAATGGTCACCAGCGACATGAGCTTGTGGAACACCCGCAAGTCGCGCATGCGCATGATCCACAAAGGTGATCCCGAGCCACGCTCGGTACAGATCGCCGGTGGGGACGCGCAAATGCTGGCGGACGCCGCCCGTGCCAATGTTGAAATGGGCGCGCAGATTATTGATATCAACATGGGCTGTCCGGCAAAAAAAGTCTGCAACAAGGCAGCCGGCTCCGCACTGTTGAAGGATGAAGCCCTGGTAACCGAGATCCTGCAGGCCGTCGTGGCTGCGGTCGATGTGCCGGTTACCCTGAAGATCCGGACCGGTTGGGACCGGGACAACAAGAATGGCCTGACGGTGGCAAAGATCGCCGAGCAGGCAGGCATTACGGCGCTGGCGGTGCATGGCCGCACCCGAGCCGACCTGTACACAGGTGTTGCCGAGTACGACACCATTGCCGCGATCAAGCAGGCGGTGTCGATTCCGGTCTTCGCCAACGGCGATATCGACTCGCCGGAAAAAGCCCGGTACGTGCTCGACGCGACCGGTGCCGATGGTTTGTTGATTGGCCGGGCTGCCCAGGGGCGGCCATGGATTTTTCGCGAGATCGACCATTTCCTGCGTACCGGCGAAAAGCTCCCGGCGCTGGAACTGATCGAGGTGGAACGCATTCTGCTAGAGCATCTGGCCGCCCTGCACGCCTTCTATGGCGATGTCATGGGTGTGCGCATTGCTCGAAAGCATGTGGGCTGGTATCTCGCAACCCTGCCGGGCGCCAGGGAGTTTCGCGCCCACTTCAATCGTTTGGATGGTACGGATACACAATGCGCCAACGTTCGGGCGTTTTTCGCCGAGCGTTACAAGAGCCTGACAGGGGACGGAGAGTGGGTGGCCGCATGACGATGATGACCGAGACTTTAGTGAGTGGAACAACACCCGTGAGCGACAACGTAAATTTGAAACAGCACCTCAATACGCCGAGCGAAGAAGGCCAGACCCTTCGCGGGAGTGTCGAGAAGGCGCTGCACAATTATTTCGCCCACCTTGAGGGCGCTGCCGTCACGGATGTGTACAACCTGGTGCTCTCCGAAGTCGAGGCTCCCCTGCTCGAGTGCGTGATGAATTACGTCAAGGGCAACCAGACCAAGGCCAGCGAGATGCTCGGACTGAACCGGGGCACGCTGCGCAAGAAACTCAAGCAGTACGATTTGTTGTAAGCATTCAATCAAACCAGAAAGGCGCCCGCGTAAAACCGGTCGCCTTTTTTGCTGACTTCCTTTGCTTTTGATGGACATTGAGATGACCGACCAGACTACTCGCCTGCCGATCCGCCGCGCCTTGATCAGCGTTTCCGACAAGACCGGGATCCTCGAATTCGCCAAGGAGCTTGAAGCTCTGGGCGTCGAGATCCTCTCCACCGGCGGAACGTTCAAGCTGCTGCAGGACAACGGCGTTGCCGCAGTGGAAGTCGCTGATTACACCGGCTTTGCCGAAATGATGGACGGTCGGGTGAAGACCCTGCACCCGAAAATCCACGGCGGGATCCTCGGTCGTCGCGGTATCGACGACGCCATCATGAACGAACACGGCATCAAGCCGATCGATCTGGTTGCGGTCAACCTGTACCCGTTCGAAGCCACCATCAGCAAGCCAGGCTGTGACCTGCCGACCGCCATCGAAAACATCGACATCGGCGGCCCGACCATGGTTCGTTCGGCAGCCAAGAACCACAAAGACGTGGCCATCGTGGTCAACGCCAGCGATTACGCCCGCGTCCTGGAAAACCTCAAGGCCGGCGGCCTGACCTACGCTCAGCGTTTCGACCTGATGCTCAAGGCCTTCGAGCACACCGCGGCCTATGACGGCATGATCGCCAACTACATGGGCACCGTGAACCAGGCTGCCGACACCCTCAGCACAGAAGGTCGCAGCGAGTTCCCGCGCACCTTCAACAGCCAGTTCATCAAAGCCCAGGAAATGCGCTACGGCGAGAACCCGCACCAGAGCGCGGCGTTCTACGTGGAAGCCAAGCCTGCCGAAGTCGGCATCGCCACCGCGACCCAACTGCAAGGCAAGGAACTGTCGTACAACAACGTGGCCGACACCGACGCCGCGCTGGAATGCGTAAAGAGCTTTGTCAAGCCGGCCTGCGTGATCGTCAAGCACGCCAACCCATGTGGTGTGGCGGTCAGCCCTGATGCCGAAGGCGGCATCCGCAAGGCCTACGACCTGGCCTATGCCACTGACACCGAATCCGCGTTTGGCGGCATCATTGCCTTCAACCGTGAACTGGATGCCGAGACCGCCAAGGCGATCGTCGAGCGTCAGTTCGTCGAAGTGATCATCGCGCCATCGGTCAGCGAAGAAGCCCGCGCCATCGTCGCCGCCAAAGCCAACGTACGCCTGTTGGCCTGCGGCGAATGGTCGGCTGACCGCGCAGCGGCCTGGGACTACAAGCGCGTCAACGGAGGCCTGCTGGTACAGAGCCGCGACATCGGCATGATCGGCGCCGACGACCTGAAAGTAGTGACCAAGCGCGCACCGAGCGAGCAGGAAATCCACGACCTGATATTCGCCTGGAAAGTCGCCAAGTACGTGAAGTCCAACGCCATCGTCTACGCCAAAAACCGTCAGACCATCGGTGTCGGCGCCGGCCAGATGAGCCGCGTGAACTCGGCACGTATTGCGGCCATCAAGGCCGAGCATGCTGGCTTGCAGGTTCAAGGTGCGGTCATGGCATCCGACGCATTCTTCCCGTTCCGCGATGGCATCGACAATGCAGCCAAGGCCGGTATCACTGCGGTGATCCAGCCAGGCGGTTCGATGCGTGACAACGAAGTGATTGCTGCTGCCGACGAAGCCGGCATCGCGATGGTGTTCACCGGCATGCGCCACTTCCGTCACTAAGTACACGTCCACTGTAGGAGCCGGCTTGCCGGCGAAGGGGCCCCGTCAGACACACCGCGGCGCTCCTTTCGCTGGCAAGCCAGCTCCTACAAAGGCATCCAGCCGGATGCTTCCCCGAATTAGCGTCATCCGAGGTTTTTGAAATGAATGTTTTGATCATTGGCAGCGGTGGCCGTGAACACGCCCTGGCCTGGAAAGTGGCTCAGGATCCGCGCGTGCAGAAGGTGTACGTGGCTCCGGGCAACGCCGGTACCGCTATCGAAGCAAAGTGCGAGAACGTCGCCATTGACGTACTGGCCCTTGAGCAACTGGCAGACTTTGCCGAGAAAAACGTTTCCCTGACCATCGTTGGCCCTGAAGTGCCGCTGGTTGCCGGTGTTGTGGACCTGTTCCGCAGCCGCGGCCTCGATTGCTTCGGTCCGACTGCCGGCGCTGCGCAGCTGGAAGGTTCGAAAGCCTTCACCAAGGACTTCCTGGCTCGCCACAAGATCCCGACTGCCGACTACCAGAACTTCACCGAAATCGAGCCAGCCCTGGCCTACCTGCGTGAAAAAGGCGCTCCGATCGTGATCAAGGCCGACGGCCTGGCCGCCGGCAAAGGCGTGATCGTCGCCATGACCCTGGCTGAAGCCGAAGACGCCGTGCGCGACATGCTGGCGGGCAATGCCTTTGGCGATGCGGGTTCGCGCGTGGTCATCGAAGAGTTCCTGGACGGCGAAGAAGCCAGCTTCATCGTCATGGTCGACGGCAAGAACGTGCTGCCGATGGCCACCAGCCAGGACCACAAACGCGTCGGTGACGGCGACACCGGTCCAAACACCGGCGGCATGGGTGCTTACTCCCCGGCACCCGTGGTCACCGCCGACGTACACAAGCGCGTCATGGACCTGGTGATCTGGCCGACCGTGCGCGGCATGGCCGAGGAAGGCAATGTCTACACTGGCTTCCTGTACGCCGGCCTGATGATCGACAAGGCTGGTAACCCAAAAGTCATCGAATTCAACTGCCGTTTCGGCGACCCTGAGACCCAACCGGTGATGCTGCGTCTGCAGTCGAGCCTGGTGCTGCTGGTCGAAGCCGCCCTGGCGCAGGCGCTGGATAAAGTGGAAGCGCAATGGGATCCACGTCCGAGCGTCGGCATCGTCCTGGCCGCTGGCGGCTATCCTGGTGATTACGCCAAAGGCGCAGCCATCAAGGGGCTGGATGCAGCCGCCGCACTGGAAGGCAAGATTTTCCACGCCGGTACTGCGCTCAAGGATAGTCAGGTGGTGACGGCCGGTGGTCGCGTGCTGTGCGCCACGGCCATGGGTGCCAGCGTCGACGCTGCGCAACAGCAGGCCTACAAGCTGGCGGCTACGATTGACTGGGAAGGCTGCTTCTATCGCAAGGACATTGGCTACCGCGCCATTGCCCGCGAGCGTGGCGAGAATCGGGAATAAGGTAAACACCGCGCCAGGCAATGAAAACGGTTCATTGCCTGGCTATTGCGGCACCGCGCATCGTTATATTCTGGCATCAACCTAACGAAGGGATTTCGCCGTGCGCTGGCTCAGGATTGCCATAAGCTTAACCGTCACTTTGCTGACCTTGCTCTGCATGCTACCGGCCCAGGCCGCGCAAGGCAGTGGCTGGGCGGTATTGCTCGACGAACAGGGCGACCTGCAACTGAGCGACATCCGTTCCGCACGCTATACCAATCAATTCAGCCCTATCGAACTCGACCGCATTACCGCGGCCGAACCCGATGGCGCGTTATGGTTGCGATTCAGGCTTGCGCCGGGCAACCACGAACAGTTGCTGCGAGTGTTCGCGCCTGACCTGCGCCAGTTCAACATGTACGTGCTGGACGGCGACAAGCTGATCGATCAATCCAGTACGGGCAACGAACAGCCGCAATCGGAGCGACCATTGCCCAGCAGCGACTTCATGCTGGCCCTGCCACAAAGCGACACCCCGCTCGACGTTTACCTGCGACTGGCTTCCGACCACCAGTTACGCCCCTACATCACCCTGCAATCGGCGATCCTCGCGGCTGCCAACCAGAACCAGACGCTGATCTATGGCCTGCTGTTCGGTTGCATCGCCATGTTGATCCTGCACAATCTCATTCGCTACACCTACACCCGCTCGCACAGCGCCCTTTGGCTGGCGACGTGCGAAGGGTTGTTGATGCTCAGCCTGCTGCTGTTGCTGAACCTCGCCGGTCCCTGGCTGCCGGACTGGCATGCACTGCAAGCGCCGGGGGCTTACCTGGCATTGTTAATGACTGCGCCCTGCGGCCTGATGCTTACCTATCGCTTCTTCTCCCCACTCGGGCCGCACCCGCTGAACCGCTTGCTGCTCGGCGAGATCCTGCTCATCACCGCCTGCGGCCTGATGCTGCTGTTCGTCAATACCTTGCCGCTGAACTTCATTACCTACGGCCTGGTAGCCCTGGCAGGCCTGACCATGCTGTTCATCAGCGCCCATCACTGGCAAAAAGGTTATCGCCCGGCTCGCCTCTTCGTGGTGGCCATGGTGGTGTTCAACCTCGGGACACTGATCATCCTGCCTGCCCTGTTGGGGCTGACCCTGATCGAACCCCATGGTCTGCTCACCATCTTGCTGGTGTTCATCTGCATCAGCGGCCTGCTGATGAGCATTGCATTAAGCGAGCGCCAGCGCCGCATCACCGAAGACCGCTTCAGCATCAGCCGCGACCTGGCGGCCAGCAACGCCGAGATCAACGCCAAGGCCGAGTTCCTGGCGAAGATCAGCCATGAGATCCGCACCCCGATGAACGGCGTCCTCGGCATGACCGAGCTGCTGCTGGGCACGCCGCTTTCGGTCAAGCAACGCGACTATGTGCAGACGATCCACAGCGCTGGCAACGAGCTGCTGACACTGATCAATGAAATTCTCGACATCTCAAAACTCGAGTCCGGGCAGATCGAGCTGGACGACGTGCAGTTCGACCTCAACGCGCTGATCGAAGACTGCCTGAACATCTTCCGCGCCAAGGCCGAGCAGCAAAACGTCGAGTTGATCAGCTTCATCCAGCCGCAAGTGCCGCGGGTGATCAGCGGTGACCCGACACGCTTGCGCCAGACCCTGTTGAGCCTGCTGGAAAACGCCCTGAAAAAAACCGATGAAGGCGAAATCCTGATCGTCGTGGCGCTCGACGAGCGCAACAACAAACCACGCCTGCGTATTGCCGTGCAGGACAGCGGCGAGCCAATGGACGCCGAAGAACGTGACGCCCTGATGCACACCGAGCTGCACAGCCGACATTTCCTTTCGGCCACCCACCTGGGCGGCAACCTGGGGCTAGTGATTGCCCGCCAACTGATCCGCTTGATGCAAGGGGAGTTCGGGATAAAGAGTGGCACCAACCAGGGCAGCACCCTGTGGCTGACCCTGCCGCTGGACCCGGATCGCCTCGAACACCCGACCTCCGACCTCGACGGCCCGCTGCAAGGCGCGCGGGTACTGGTGGTGGACGACAATGACACCTGTCGCAAGGTGCTGGTGCAGCAATGCAGCGCCTGGGGCCTGAACGTCAGCGCCGCGCCTTCCGGCAAGGAAGCGCTTGCACTGCTGCGCACCAAGGCTCATTTGCGTGATTACTTCGATGTGGTCCTGCTGGACCAGAACATGCCCGGCATGACCGGCATGCAACTGGCGGCAAAGATCAAGGAAGACCCGAGCCTGAACCATGACATCCTGCTGATCATGCTCACCGGCATCAGCAACGCACCGAGCAAGATCATCGCGCGCAACTCCGGGATCAAGCGCATCCTCGCCAAGCCGGTAGCCGGCTACACCCTCAAGACCACCCTGGCCGACGAACTGACCCAACGCAACAAAGGTCTCGTCGCGACCCAGCCCGTACCAAGCGGCCAGGTCCTGCCGGTCAAGGTCCCCTGCGACTTCCGCATTCTGGTGGCCGAAGACAACAGCATCTCGACCAAGGTAATCCGCGGCATGCTGAGCAAGCTCAACCTGCAACCGGATACTGCCTGCAACGGCGAAGAAGCCTTGCAAGCGATGAAAGCCCAGCGTTACGACCTGGTGCTGATGGACTGCGAAATGCCGATCCTCGACGGTTTCTCGGCCACCCAGCAGTTGCGTGCCTGGGAAGTCGGCAACCAGCGGGTCCGTACCCCGGTGGTGGCGTTGACCGCCCATATCCTTGCCGAACACAAAGAGCGTGCGCGACAGGCCGGCATGGACGGACACATGGCCAAGCCGGTCGAACTGTCACAGTTGCGCGAGCTGATCGAACACTGGGTCGCCCAGCGTGACCAGCAGAATCGCGCAACGACCCAACCGTCCTGAGCCGACAGACTGCGCAACCCCTGATAGACTCTCCCGTCTTCCCTCGCCAGTGAGCCCGGCACCATGCTCCATGTGTTGTTCAGCGTTTACCTGAAGATGCTGGTGCTCTATAGCCCATTCTTCGTGTTGTCCTGCTTCATCAGCCTGACCCGTGGTTATTCGCGCAAGGAACAGCGTCGGCTGGCCTGGAAGGTAGCGCTCGCCACCTTGGTCTCCAGCGTGCTGCTGTACTTGTTCGGCCGAGTGATTTTCAGTGTTTTCGGCATTACCGTGGACGCATTCCGCATCGGCGCAGGCAGTGTCCTGTTCATCTCGGCACTCGGGATGGCACAAGGCAAATCGGCGGTACAAACCGACAACGTGCAGCAGGATGTGACCATCGTCCCGCTGACCATTCCGCTGACGGTCGGCCCCGGCACCATCGGTGCCTTGCTGGTAATGGGCGTGAGCCAGCCGCACTGGGATGACAAACTCACGGCCATTGTCAGTATTGCCCTGGCCAGTTTTACCGTGGGCGTGGTGCTGTATCTGTCCGGTCGTATCGAGCGCATTCTTGGCGACCAGGGGCTGCAGATCGTCAGCCGGTTGATGGGGTTGTTCGTGTGCGCTCTGGCGGCACAGATCATTTTCACCGGCGTGAAGGGGTATCTGGTGCCCTAATGGCCATGGCTTTCGAGCCCGCCCTTTTTCAAATCAATTCAATGACCTGTTCCTGGCGTCGACTCCCCAGCAATGAAATGACTGTCGCCCGGGACAGGTCGTAATCCTCCTGCTCCACGAGTGCCTGATAGCCACTGACGGTCAGGTTTGCATTTACTTTTTGTCGGCTGAAGCGCTGCGCTGCAAGATTGCCCGCAACCGGCTCGCCATACTCGAAGGCCATCGTGAAGACGCTCATGCGGGTGCCCGCCGACATCACGCCCACCTGCAACCGTATCCACCGTTCTTGCTGCAAGGTATGCCGGCGCATTAACTCATTCGGTGCTGAAGCCGAATCCTGGCGTGACAGTCGTTCCAGGCTTGCCAGCAGCGACCTTGATGCCGCAGAAGGCACTACCTGCCCCGCGACCCGCTGCAACAACTCACTCAAAGTAAAACTGTCGGGTAGCGATACCGGAATGCTGACATGGGTATCGCTGAACAAGGTCGCGCCCAACGTCCTGACGGCCATCTTGTTCGCTTGCGTCCAGTCGTCAATCGCCCTGAAGTCGGGGAACTTATTAGAGGCCACCGTGTGCGCGTAAAGTAGTGCGTCCAGGCCATCCTGCCTGTCTGGTCCGGTCAACTCGTCCTCCACCAGAATCAGGCTGCCTGCACACATGCAAGTTGTGAATTTAAAACCCGTGTTCATTGATTCTTTCCCGTCAAAAAATCAGAGGCTTGTGCCTCTGATTCTCATGAGACTCAGACTGCGCCAAACTCATAGGTGAGTGCTTTTTGACGGTGTTCGGCCAATGCTTTCAAGAGCAATGGCTCGACCATCAAGTAGTCCTCTTCATCCATGTGCATGGTGGCCGCGCCGTTGTAGATCTCGACACTGGATGTACTCCACTCCATAAACAGCACTTTGGTCGGCTGCGCTTTGGCGAAGTACTGGACAGCGGCAATGGCCATGGTGATATCGCCGTCAGCCCCCTCAAGAGCAGTCGACATGCAGAAGTTCCCACCCTCGGCTTTTTTCGAGTTGTTTTCGAAAAGCCTCAGTGCCTCAGGCTCACTCTTCAACGCCTCCATGGTCTTATCGGCCACTTTGGACAGTACGCTGAGTGCTGCCGCGCCTTTGCTGACGGCAGCGCCCACCGCAGCATGAAGAACTCCCAGCGCTACATTATCCATGGTCAGTTTTTGGGAGGACGCTCGATAGCGATTGTAAGGTTCACTAAAAGCAAACCAGCCCGCCAACTTCATCAATCTCATGAACTCATTGTAACGTTGTTCTTTCTGACTGGCTGCCGGATATTTAAGCAAGGCCACCAGGTCTGCATACATATAGGTATTCTTTACTATACGTTTGCTACGCTTGGACATGCCCTCATCAAAACCGGCAATACCCGTTCCCATGATCGCGGCATTCAACTCATCTTTGTCGATGGGCAATTGTGCAGCGGAAGACGCCGTAAACGAGCGTACTTTCGGCAATTGAGCAATAAACTCATTACTCTCTTCAATTAACGCAATACGTTCGACAGCATCCATTTTCTGATTGGCAACTTCAGTCACTTTATTGATTCCCTTCAAATTAATTAAACGCCACTGGGGCGTGACATCAAACTAACGCCACCACCGGAGTTAATCAAACGACAAGGAATTCAATTAATTTCAGAAACAACAATTAAAGCTAGTCCAAAGCTTATATAACGACCAACTTCCTGGCGTTGAACGCGACCCGGACGGGCCGCGTTCAATCATGACTAAGGCTTCACGCCATACCAACGTGGCGTGTAGACCCAGTCCCCGCCTCCGGCGCGTGGAAAAACGCAGGTCAGGGATGAGCCGATCAACACCATGGTGCGCATATCGACCTGATCTGGCGACAACTGGCCAAGGGTTGTGACCCGTAGCGTCTGCCCTGGACGCCCGATATCCCGGCCGAGCACCACTGGCGTCTCAGGCACGCGGTGCCGGGCGACGATGTCCAGTGCCTGACCCAATTGCCACGGACGAGAGCGCGAGATCGGGTTGTAGAAGGCCAGCGCCAGATCGGCTTGAGCGGCCAGGTCCAGGCGTTTTTCGATGATTGCCCAGGGTTTGAGGTTGTCCGACAGCGACAGCACACAAAAGTCATGACCCAACGGTGCACCGGCCTGGGCCGCTGTTGCCAGCGAGGCAGACACACCCGGCAGGATTTCAAGGTCGACATTGTGCCAATGGGCATCAGTGGACTCGTGAAGTGCTTCCAGCACCGCAGCGGCCATGGCGAAAACCCCAGGATCCCCTGAAGAAACCACCACCACCGAACGCCCCTGGGCCGCCAGTTCGAAAGCGTGACGGGCGCGTTGCATCTCTTCGCGGTTGTCAGTGCAATGCAGCACCTGATCGGCGCGAAACGGCCCGGCCATGCGCACGTAAGTTTCGTAGCCCAATACGTCGTTGGCGCGGGCCAGTTCAGCCTTCACTGCCGGCACCATCAGTTCCGCGGCGCCAGGCCCCAGACCGATCACGGCCAGGCGTCCGCGAGGCCGGCCAATCTGCAACGGATCCCGTGGCTGAGCGGTCACCGCGATGGCCAGCGTATCGTCGCCATGAAGACTGACGGACTCACCGATAGCCAAGCGCAGGCGCTCGCCGAGATCACCCTCGGCACTGGTAAAACGTAGCGGTACACCCAATTCAAGCGCGGCTTCCCGCAGCCCTGGGCTGGCCATTTCGGTGTCGGCGGCCAACAGGCAGGCGAGAGACTGCACGGCGATTCTTGCCTGATGCAACGCCTCGCGGATCGCCCCCGCCACATTCACCAGGCCAGCATCAACAGCGACCACCACATTGCGCGGGTAGATCAACAATTCGTTGGCGGCGGGTGCCCGTTCGGCATGACCGACATGCACCGCCAATCGGGCCTGTGCATCTTCGGGCAACTGTGCCTGCGCCAGCCACGGGGCCTCACCTTCGATGCGCACCGTTTCGCCGGCCAGCAGATCGGAAACGAAGCGCTTGCCCAGTTCCAGATCGCCCAGGGCATAACCGCTGGGCGGGTTGAGCAGGCAGGTGCCGAAACGCAACTCACCGCTGGTGGTGATCGCCGCAGCGACTTCAAGCGCAACGGCAATTTCCCGCGCCATCACATTCACCCCGCCGAGGCCGCCCAGCAGTGGCACCACGGCGCTGCCGTCTTCAGCCACCGCCAATACCGGTGGTTCGGCGCCTTTTTCCAGCAACAAGGGCGCCAGCGTGCGAATCACGATCCCGGCCGCGCACAGGGCAATGATCGGCGTGCCCTGCTGATAGAGTTCGCGCAGAGTCGCGCCGAATTCGTGATAGACCCGATCCGCACCTTCGACCCGTCCGGCCAGGCCGAGGATCAGGCCTTCGGGGTACACCTGCTGGATGCTGCGCGCGGTAGCGAGGCTGCCATTGCCGAGAATGACAATCGCCGGAACTAAACGGGTCATCAGCCTTGCCACCTTTCGCCGGGAACGATGATCAACGAGAAATACGGCGAGGACATCGGCTCGACCTGATCCAGCGGCACGATCTTCTGATTGGCCATAGTCGCGCGTTCGACGTACAGCGCACGCTCGGCCAGGCCGAGCTCTTCCAGCACCTGGCGGACCTTGGGAAAGTTGCGCCCCAGTTTCATGATCACCGCCGCATCGGCATCGGCCAGGCGACGCTTGAGTTCGTCGTGCGGCAGCACACCGGACAACACCGACAGACTCTGATTGCGATATACCAGCGGTGCACCGAGTACCGAGGCGCCGCCAAGCATCGAACACACACCGGGCACGACTTCAGCCTGGTAACGTTCGGCGAGCCGGTCGTGCAGGTACATGTAGGAGCCGTAGAAGAATGGATCACCTTCGCAGATCACCGCCACATCACGGCCCGCGTCGAGATGCGCGGCCAGTTCTTGCGCAGCGTCATCGTAGAAGTCGCTGATCACCTGCTCATAGGACAACGGTGCCGGCAAGGCTTCGGTGGTCACCGGGTACACCAGTGGCAACAAATTCTGTGCGTCTTGCAGGTGTGATTCGATGATGCCGAAGGCGTTGCCCTTCTTGCCCTTTGCCACGAAGTACGCCACCACCGGGGATTCGCGCAGTAAACGCAGGGCCTTGACGGTAATCAGTTCCGGATCACCGGGGCCGACGCCGAGGCCGATCAAACGTCCAGGTTGCTGCATCATTCGATCTCCGTAGCGAGGGCATTGACGGCGGCGGCGGCCATGGCGCTACCGCCCAGGCGACCCTGCATGATGACAAAAGGCACGCCACGGCTGTCAGCCGCCAGCGCTGCCTTGGATTCGGCGGCGCCGACGAAGCCCACTGGAAAACCAAGGATCAGCGCCGGTTTCGGCGCACCGGCGTCGAGCATTTCCAGCAAGTAGAACAGCGCCGTCGGCGCATTGCCGATGACCACCACGCTGCCTTCCAGGTGCGGGCGCCACAATTCCAGCGCAGCCGCTGAGCGGGTATTTCCCAATTCACGGGCCAACTCCGGAACGCTCTCATCGCGCAGGGTGCAGATCACCTGGTTGTTCGCCGGCAAGCGTGCGCGGGTCACGCCCTCGGAGACCATCCGCGCATCGCACAGGATCGGCGCACCGGCCGCCAGCGCATCGCGCCCCGCTTTGCCCGCGCCTTCGGAAAACTGCAAACCGTCGATGGCCTCGACCATGCCGCAGGCGTGGATCACACGCACCGCGAGTTTCTCCAGATCGGCCGGGATGCGGTCGAGGTTAGCCTCGGCGCGAATGATCGCGAAGGAGTTGCGATAGATCTCCTGACCGTCGCGGATGTAATCAAGCATCAAGGGGGCTCCGTGAGCGGGCGTCGAGCAAGGCCGCGACCGCTTCAATAGTAAGGTTGCGTGCGTGCAGCGCGCCGAAACCCGGCTGCGCTGCATCGCGTAAATAGAGATCGTAGTGACCGGGGGCGACGGCCAGCAAGGTGACGGGCGCCGTATGCGCCGCGGCGCAGGAACGTGGGCAACCGCTCAAATGTACGTTCGGCGCTTGTCCGTGACGCTGCAGCAATTCGGTCAATTTCAGGGCATCACCCTTGGTCTCGGCCACCCCCTTGGCACATCCGTTGGAACCGGTGCAGGCAATCAACCGGGACAATGGCTGATCGGTTTCGCACTGCAAGCCCAGATATTGCAATTGCCGAATGACCTCGGCAGCGTTTTTCGCGTGGACGTTGGGCAGCAGCAGGCTTTGCCAGGGTGTGAAGCGCAGACTGGAATCACCGAACTCGCGGGACAGTTGCGCCACACCCCGCAGCATCGTCGGATCCAGCCGACCCAGCGGCGGGACAGCCCCCACATAGACAACACCAGGCTCGGCCTGGGGATGTGCGCCGATGTGCACATCACTGGCGCCCGAAACCCGCTGCCAACCGACAACCGCTTGCATCGATACTCGCTCAGCCAGCCGAAGCAGAACGTCCTCGAGCGAATACCCGGTCAGTAGATGGCGCATCCGCGTCTGCTCGGGGCGCGCCAGTTCAAGGAACAATTCAAGGACCGCGACCACCAGCGCGTGCCCGTCGGCCAGCGCAACCGAACCGGCGGGGCTGTCCGTCGGGCATCCCGCCAGACCGAACGCGAACCGTCGTTCACCGTATTGTTCAAACGCCGAGAGCCACAGGTCATGGGGATGTTCGAGCATTGTCAGGTCTTCACCGCCATCAAGCTGCACGGCGAACTTGGCACTGAGGTCGTGGAACGCTTCGTGGCCTTGCAGCGTGGCGAGGATCTGCCCTGCCAGCGGGCGAGTGTCGAACAGCATGCGCCGATCGATCCCGGCGCCGGGGCTGAGCATCAGGTTGCGCACATCGTCACCAGCCGCCGTGCGCGGCCCCAGATCGGCAGCCAACAGACTGTCGACCAACGCCGCTTGCTCACGGCCAATGCCGCGGATCTGCAGGTTGGCCCGGTTGGTCGCCTCGATCGCTCCGCTGGCGTAACGCTCGGCCGCAGCCGCCACGGCCTCGGCCTGGAGGCTGCTGATCGAACCACCGTTCAACTTGATCCGGCAGATGCCGCCATCCAGCGCCGGCACAATACGCAGTAACCCCGGGCAAGCCGAGGGGCGTAAGGCAGCGGACAGCGGACGTTCGTTCAAGGCGGACCCGTTCAGGTGGAGAGGCAGTTCACGGCGAAAGTGCGCGGTATTATGCCTGCTTTGCTTCACCGCATGAAAAGACTCCGGTCGGAATGCTCCTCAGGTCGTCAGTGCGATCTCGCGCAAGCGCATGGCTTTCACCGCCTCACTCAGGGTTTCACGGTACTTGTTCATCTCCCGTGGTTTGGCTGAGAAGCGTCGCACCCGGATATCCAGTTGCGCTTGCGCAGACTCCACCTCCCAGAACAGCACACTGGTGTTCCAGTTCCAACTGAGCAAGCGAACATGGGTGACCAGTATTTCAAGTTCGCCGGTGCGGTTGTACTCGGCCGGCAAAAAGCGAAAATCCCCCGACTGACGGGCACAGGACGTCATCAATTCCAGCGCTGGTCGATTGTGTTCGAGTTGGCCGAACGCTTGCTTGATCAGGCTCAATTTCGCTCGGCTCACCTGCGTCGACAAAGCGTTGGACCAGGTGTCCACCAGACTGCCTGTGTGGTGGCTATCGATGACGATCACCGGTTGATGCTCCAGGCTCCAGCCGACCGACCAGAGCCCCCCTGAATAGAGCTCGAACCATTGCGCCGGATCCCGCTCGCGGTCATGACGAAGATCAGCACGATTTTCCGCCCAGCGCATGCTGTTCTTGATGTACTGCTTGTCCTCTCGGGACAGACCGTGAAAATAGGCCAGCAAAGTGTTGTCGAGCACAGCGGCATCCAGCCCCCGAGGTGAACCGGCGCTGCGATGTGGGTCATTAAAGGTTGTGTCCATGATGGGTTACCTGCCTTCCTGGCATGGGTTGATTGAACCTGAGGACTTGCGCACCCAGGCGACTGCCACCCTAACAACAAAAAAATCCCGGCTAAAAAAACATCATCAACATTTCATGTCCGGCCATCTTTGTCAGGGAAGAGAAGGCAGTCAGCTCAAGGAACCCGCGCTATCATGCCGCCCAACAACGTGGAACGCGTGATTGAGGAACGGCATGACACCCTGGCTGACGGTAGTAGGCATCGGCGAAGACGGTTTCAAGGGCTTGGGCAAAAACGCCCGGCATGCACTGTTGCGCGCCTCGAAGATCTTCGGCGGCCAGCGACATCTGGATTTGCTCCCGCCGTGCATACGCGGCGAGCGCCAGCCGTGGCCAAGTCCCTTCTGCCTGGAGTCGCTGCTGGCGCACCGTGGCGAACCCGTCTGCGTCCTGGCCAGTGGCGACCCGATGTTCTTCGGCGTCGGCGCCAGTCTCGCCCGGCAATTGCCCAGCGAGGAGATGCTGATTCTGCCTGCTCCCTCTTCCTGCTCGCTGGCCGCAGCACGAATGGGTTGGCCCTTGCAGGACGTAGTCACCCTTTCGGTGGTTGCCCGGCCCGTCGCCGCACTCAACGCCCACTTGTCCAGTGGCGTGCGCTTGCTGGTGTTGAGCAACGACGGCCGTAGCCCCGCCGCTATCGCGGCCCTGTTGCGCGAACGTGGCTTTGGCCCTAGCCGTCTCACCGTGCTGGAACACCTGGGCGGTGAAGCCGAGCGGCGTATCGACGGTATCGCCAGCGACTGGAACGATCCGTTGATCGCCGACCTGAATCTGATCGCCATCGAGTGCGTTACCGAGCCGAACACGCTGCGGCTGTCGCGACTGGCCGGCCTGCCGGACTCGGCCTTCCAGCACGACGGCCAACTGACCAAACGCGATGTGCGCGCCATCACCCTCGCGCGCCTGGCCCCGGTCCCTGGCGAACTGTTGTGGGACGTCGGCGCCGGCAGTGGCTCGATCGGCATCGAATGGATGCGCGCGCACCCCAGTTGCCGTGCACTGGCCATCGAGGCGGATGCTGTCCGACAAACGTTGATCGAACACAACCGCGATGCGCTCGGCGTTCCCGGCCTGCAACTGGTTCGCGGCAGTGCGCCGCTGGCCCTCACCGGGCTGGAACGGCCGGATGCGATTTTCATCGGCGGCGGTGTCACCCGCGAAGGCGTGCTCGACACCTGCTGGGCCGAACTCAAACCCGGTGGCCGGCTGGTCGCCAACGCGGTCACCCTGCAAAGTGAAATGACCCTGATGGCCTGGCGCGAGCAACACGGCGGGGAGCTGACGCGCATTCATATCGCACAAGCACAACCGCTGGGCGACTTTGACACTTGGCGCCAGGCCTTGCCGATTACCTTGCTGGTCGTGACGAAACCTTTCGATGCGTGACGAAACCGCCGAACACCCCGCACCACTGCGCAGCGGCCTGACCACCGGCAGTTGCGCCACGGCCACCAGCCTCGCCGCCGCACGCCTGCTGCTGGGTGGTACATCGGCCGACGCGGTGGAGATCGTGTTGCCCAAGGGCAAACAGGTGCAGATGCGCCTGGAGTTCTGTCGCCTCACCGAGGACGGCGCCGAAGCGGGAACCCTCAAAGATGCCGGCGACGATCCGGATGTGACCCACGGTGCCCTGCTCTACACCCAGGTGCGCCTGAGTAGCGAACCCGGGACTCGCTTCAAGGCCGGTCGCGGCGTGGGCACAGTGACCCGGCCCGGGCTGGTGCTGGGTGTCGGCGAACCGGCGATCAACCCGGTGCCGCGCAAAATGATCAGCGAACACCTGGCCCGGCTGGCCGACGAACTCGGCTACAGCGGCGGCTTCGAGGTCACGGTCAATGTCGAGAACGGCGAGGTGCTGGCATTGAAAACCATGAACCCGCGCCTGGGCATTCTTGGCGGCTTGTCGATACTCGGCACCAGCGGCATCGTCCGGCCGTTTTCCTGTGCGGCCTACATCGCCTCGATCCACCAGGGCATCGACGTGGCGAAAACCAACGGTTACCTGCACATCGCTGCCTGCACCGGCAACGCCAGCGAAGACACCATGCGCCGGGTCTACAACCTGCCGGAAATCGCCCTGATCGAAATGGGCGACTTCGTTGGCGCCGTGCTCAAGCACCTGCGCAAAGTACCGGTGGAAAAACTCAGCCTGTGCGGTGGTTTCGGCAAGATCAGCAAACTGGCGGCCGGGCACATGGATCTGCACAGTCGCCATTCGAGCATTGACCTGCCGCAACTGGCGCTATGGGCGGCGCAGGTCGGCGCCGATGCGGCGTTGCAGCAGAGCATCCGCGAGGCCAACACCAGCCAGCAGGCACTGGCCATGGCCGCTGCAGCCGGGGTCGCCCTGGGGGATGCAGTCTGCCGACACGCCCTGGATTTTGCCCGCAGCGTGGTACCGGCGCAGGTTCAGGTGGAAGTCTTTGCCATCGATCGCCAGGGCGGGATCGTTGGCCATGCGGGAGCCTTTCAATGAAGCGCATCCTGTTGCTCGGTGGCGTGACCGAAGCCATGGCCATTGCCCGCACGCTGGGGCCGCAGCATATCTATAGCCTGGCCGGTGTCGGTCGGGTACCGACCGATCTGCAATGCCAGGTTCGCGTCGGTGGCTACGGTGGTGCCGAGGGCCTGGCGCACTTCATTGGCGATGAAGGCGTCGATCTGCTGCTCGATGCCACTCACCCCTACGCCGCCCAAATCAGCCAGAACGCTGCGACCGCCGCACGCTTGAGCGGTATTCCCTGCTGGGCGCTACGGCGTCCGGCCTGGCAAGCCCAGGCGGGTGATGACTGGCGGGAAGTCAGCGATTGGGCCGAACTGATAGACACCTTGAAGCCCTTCCGACGACCGCTGTTCACCCTCGGGCGGGAGCCTCTGCAACACCTGCATGAAATTCCGGCGGAGCAATTCTGGACCCTGCGCGCACTGGATCTGTATCCGGGCAACGAGCGCTGCGAAGTGATCGGCGCACGGGGGCCATTCCTGATCGACGATGAACGTGAGTTGTTCGAACGGCGAAACATCGACGTGCTGATCAGCAAGAATAGCGGCAGCACGGCCACCGAGCCGAAGCTGGAAGTGGCGCGTGAGCGTGGGGTGCCGGTGATTGTCCTGAAGCGCCCCGAATTGCCAAGTGTGGAACAGGAGTTTGGCTCGGTGGCAGATATGCTGGATGCCCTACAGATGTAGGACTATTCCTGAGACCTGTTAAATCCTGTGATTCCACTGGCAACAATCCCAGACATAGCTGGCTATCTACTCTAGGGCCTCAATCCTATAGTTCACCTCCTCCTGAACCAATCAAGCGCACCCAACATCCACAGGGATGAATGGTCTCGCCCAAAGGAAAGTGCCGCTTGCCACCCTGTATCCCAAGGAATACGATTCAATATGGTCGAATTTGAGCGATCCCAAGTATTTGCTGACTGGCTCAACTCACTGAGGGACACCACTGGCAAAGCTCGAATAATCGCCAGACTCCGGGCAGCCGAGTATGGAAATTTTGGTGATTGTGAATCTGTAGGTGCTGCGGTTTATGAGATGCGCGTTCACTACGGCCCAGGCTACAGGATGTACTTCACTCGTAGAGATGAGGTGATTTACTTGCTGTTGATCGGGGGTGACAAGTCGACTCAAAAACGAGATATCAAACGTGCTATTCAAATGGCACACAATATCGGTAATGAGGAGTAAATCATGGCCGAACAATTTACCCGTTTTGATGCCGTCGAGTTTCTCAAAACGCCGGAGGAAATGGCGGCGTATCTGGATGCCTGCTTTGAAGAAGACGCCGGAGACGGCGTGCTGATACGTGCAGCGCTCAACGATATCGCCCGAGCAAAGGGCATGACACAAATCGCCCGTGATGCCGGTCTGGGGCGCGAGAGTCTTTACAAAGCGCTGAGCAGTAGTGGCAATCCGGAATTCGCGACTATCATGAAAGTCATGAAAGCCTTGGGTCTGCGCTTGCATGCCATCGCTGTCTGATTACGCTGCGACACCAAACCGCACACCGTCTTTTTACTTATCGGCCCTGATCAGGCTAAATAGCCCGCGCCTGATCACCCACCCAAACGGATTTGTCCCATGTCCCGACAACGGCTTGCAATTGCCTGGATAGCCTGCTTCGCAGTGCTGTTCAACATGCTCGCCATGCCGGTGTCCGGAGCGATGGCACAAACGGCTAACACACCTGCCGAACAGTTGTTGTGGGGCAGCTTCTGCAGTTCCAGCGGCACCAGAATGGTGGCGATTTCCATCGGGGACCTTGAACAGAAAACCCCGAAAAACGACGATCATTCCAACATGCAGCATTGCTGGTGCTGCTCCGGTTCTGCGCCATTGGTGGCGTTGCCAGGGCATTCGCCACAGCTGTATTTCGCCCGCTTCGAATCCAACCGAAGCCTGCCCGCCACCTCCCTCGAAAGCCCGTCACCGCGCCAGCAATGGCCGAGTCTCAACCCCCGGGCTTCCCCTCTGGTGTGATTTTTTCTCGCAATTGACTGCGTTTTAAATCGTTCCGGAGAACTGCCATGTTGAACAAACTCATCGTTCTGGCTGCGTTGCTGCTGCCTGCCTGCTTTGCCAATGCCCACGAATACAAGGTCGGCGAACTGGAAATCGCTCATCCGTGGTCCCAGGAGTTGCCACCCAATGCGCCCACCGTTGCGGCGTATTTCGTGATCAGCAATAAAGGCACGACCGACGACCGCCTGCTCAGCGTCGACACCCCCATTGCGGGCGAAGCGCAATTGCATGAGCACGTGATGCAAGGCGACATGATGAAAATGCAGCACGTACAGAATGTGGAAGTGCCCGCCGGAGACGAGGTCACTTTCGCGCCGATGGCCTATCACGTGATGTTGCTGGACCTCAAGGACCGCAGCCTGCTCACTGACGGCAAGCGCTTCCCCATGACGCTGCACTTCGAGAAGTCCGGTGACGTGACGGTCGAAGTCGCGGTGCAGAAGCAGGCGCCGGATACCATGCAAGCGCACGTGCACAAGCCTTGATCGCCTGAGCTGAAAACGCCCATGCGCCCGCTTAGCGCCAGGTCATCCAGGCCACGCAGTCAAGCATTGAGCCTGACACGCGGCAGCTGGATCAGCCTGTTCGCCATGCTGATGATCTTTATCGGTCCGCTGATCTCTCAGTCGATGCCGATGGATTCGCGCGCCATGTCGATGAGCATGCCTACGGGCATGAGCATGGACATGTCGGCGATGGAGCATGCCGACCACGGCACGCAAACCGCCGCCGAGCATTGCCCACCGGCCCCGGGTCAGCATGTGCTCTGGGAGAAGTGCGGCTATTGCAGCCTGCTGTTCAATTGCCCGGCGCTGACCGGTGGCGTGTCTTTCGCCAACTTCGTCATCTCGCCCGTCAACACATTCACCACGCCCTCCCCACGCCTGGGCCATGCCCGGCAAACCTTCTTTCCCGGCGCCCGTACCCGCGCCCCGCCCGTCGTCGCGTAAACACTCACTTCCGATTTCACACGGTCCGCAAGACAGCCCGCTCCCACAGGGACAGCTTCAGGCTGCCGACCGTGTCGTTTACGACTGCTCGATGGAAATTGTCATGTCCAGGTTTTCTGCTGTCCCGTGCTTGAGCCCTGCCCAAGCCTCTTATGCCCTGAATGAATCCGGCGTTCGTTTCAGGCATGCCACCGCGATCCTGTGCGGTGCATTGCTGGCGCCCTCTGCACTCGCCGATGAGCATGCCGATCACAGTGAAGAACTGAGCCCGACAGTGATTACCGCCGTTGCCCCCAGTTCACCCTTGACCATCGTCACCAACCCCAAGGACCCGCGCCAACCGGTGCCGGCCAGCGACGGTGCCGATTACCTGAAAACCATCCCGGGCTTCGCCATGGTGCGCAATGGCGGCACCAATGGTGACCCGGTGCTGCGCGGCATGTTCGGTTCACGCCTGAACATCCTCACCAACGGCGGCATGATGCTCGGCGCTTGCCCGGGGCGGATGGACGCCCCGACCTCCTACATCTCGCCGGAAACCTACGACAAACTCACCGTGATCAAAGGCCCGCAAACCGTGCTGTGGGGGCCTGGCTCTTCGGCCGGCACTATCCTGTTCGACCGCGAACCGGAGCACTTCGGCGAACTCGGCACACGGGTCAACGCCAGCGTGCTGGCCGGTTCCTACGGCCGCTTCGACAAACTGGTGGACGCTGCCGCCGGTGGCCAGTCGGGTTACGTGCGGGTCATCGGCAACACCGCGCACTCCGACGACTACCAGGACGGCAACAACGACACGGTCGCGTCGCGTTATGAAAAATGGAACGGCGATGTGGCCGTCGGCTGGACGCCGAATGCCGACACCTTGCTGGAGCTGACCGCCGGGCGTGGCGATGGTGAAGCCCGGTACGCCGGGCGCAGCATGGACGGATCACAGTTCCTGCGTGAGAGTCTCGGCCTGCGCTTCGAGCAGTCCAACCTCGGCGAGGTGCTGGACACGGTCGAAGCGCAGGTCTACTACAACTACGCCGACCACGTGATGGACAACTACACCCTGCGCACGCCGTCCGGTACCGGCATGATGGCCGGCCCCATGGCCTCCAACGTCGACCGCCGCACCCTCGGCGCGCGGATCAAGGCCACATGGCGCTGGGCCGATGTGCAACTGATCAGCGGCATCGACGCACAGACCAACGAACATCGCCAGCGCAGCGCCATGGGTGTCGACACCTACAAGGACCTGCCGTACACCAAGGATGCCGACTTCCATAACTACGGTGTGTTCGGTGAAATGACCTGGTACGCCGCCGACCGAGACCGCCTGATCAGCGGCGCACGCCTGGACCGCGCCTCGGCCAAGGATTTTCGGCAGACCACCGGCTCGGGCATGATGACCCGCCCGAATCCAACTGCCGACGACACCCGCGCCGATACCCTGCCGAGCGGCTTCATCCGCTACGAGCATGACCTTGCCGACAGCCCGACCACCTTGTATGCAGGCCTCGGTCACACCCAGCGATTCCCGGATTATTGGGAGCTGTTTTCACCCAAATCCGGCCCCGCCGGTTCGGTGAATGCCTTCGATTCGATCAAACCGGAAAAAACCACCCAGCTCGATTTCGGCCTGCAATACAAGACCGAAGACCTCGAAGCCTGGGCCTCGGCTTACGTCGGGCAGGTGCGCGATTACATCCTGTTCAACTACACCCCGACAATGATGGGTACGACCTCGCAAGCCGAAAACATCGACGCGCGAATCATGGGCGGCGAACTGGGCGCCGCTTACAACTTCACCGACAACTGGAACGCCGACGCGACCCTGGCCTACGCCTGGGGCAAGAACCGCAGCGATGGCAATCCGTTGCCGCAAATGCCGCCACTGGATGCCCGTTTCGGCCTGACCTACAGCGAAGACAACTGGAGCGCCGGCGCACTGTGGAGAGTGGTCGCCGCGCAAAACCGCATCGACCTGAACAAGGGCAACGTGGTCGGCAAGGACTTCGACAAGACGCCGGGCTTCGGCGTGTTCTCACTCAACGGTGCCTATCGGATCAACAGCAACTGGAAGGTCAGCAGCGGCGTCGACAACCTGTTCGGCAAGGCTTACGCCGAACACTTGAACCTGGCCGGCAACGCCGGTTTCGGCTACCCCGCCAATGACCCGCAAGCCATCAAGGAACCGGGGCGCACGCTCTGGACCAAGGTGGACATGAGTTTCTAAAAAGAAAAATCAAAAGATCGTCCGAACGCGGCCCGAGCCTTCGACAGCTCCTCCATTGGAGCACGTAAATGCTGTAGGAGCTGTCGAGTGAAACGAGGCTGCGATCTTTAAAAAAACAATTTGATTCGCCAATGCGGAGCACGCTTGATGAAACAGCCCAAAGTGAATTTCTACAACCTGGCCTGGCGCTGGCATTTCTATGCCGGATTGTTCGTGGCGCCATTCATGGTGATGCTGGCCCTGACCGGCACCCTCTATCTGTTCAAACCGCAGCTCGACTCGCTGATGTACAACAGCCTGCTCAACGTTCCGGCCGGTCATCACACCGTCCCGGCCGACGACCTGCTGACACGGGTGAAAACGGCTTATCCACAAGGCCAGGTCACCCAGTACCTGCCGCCGGTCAACGCCGAGCGCAGCGCGCAGTTTGTCGTGCTCAACGATGGCAAGGAGCTGAACGTTTTCGTCGACCCCTACCACGGCGACATCCTCGGTGAGCAAGACGCCAAGAAGAATCTGCAAGCCATTGCCCGAGCGATTCACGGTGAGCTGATGATCGGCACTGTTGGCGATCGTCTGATCGAACTGGCCGCCGGTTGGGGCGTGGTGCTGGTGGTGTCCGGGATTTTCCTGTGGTGGCCGCGGGGTCAGGCGGCAGGCATCTTGTGGCCGCGCCTGAACAGTCGTGGTCGCGTATTGTGGCGTGACCTGCACGCCGTCACCGGGTTCTGGGGCGCGTCCCTGCTGCTGGTGATGCTGCTCAGCGGCATGACCTGGACCGGCTTCTGGGGCAAGCAATACGCCGAAGTGTGGAACGTGTTCCCGGCGGCTATGTGGGATGACGTGCCGACGTCCGATATCGAGGCGCGTAGCCTCAACTCAGCCACCCGCCAGACCGTGCCGTGGGCCATGGAAAACACGCCAATGCCGATGTCCGGCGACCACGCCGAACACATGGCCCACGACGGTGCATCGGCCGGCCCGGCCACGCCGACCATCAGCCTGCAAGGCGTACAAAACATCGCCAACGAACGCAAGGTCGAACCGGGTTACAGCATCACCCTGCCGACCACCGCGACCGGCGTGTTCACCATCGCCGTGTTCGCCGACGACCCGCGCAACGACGCCACGCTGCACATCGATCAATACACCGGCAAGGTCCTGGCCGATGTTCGTTTCGAGCACTACGGCACCGTCGCCCGCGCCACGGAAATCGGCGTGATGCTGCACGAAGGCAAGATGTTCGGCACGTTCAACCAGATCGTCGTGTTGCTGATCTGCCTGATGATTTTGCTCAGCGCGGTCAGCGGCGTGGTGATCTGGTGGAAGCGCCGCCCCCAAGGAAAACTTGGCGTGCCGCCGCTTCGCCACGACCTGCCGAAATGGAAAACCGCGATGGTGATCATGTTCACCATCGCGGTGGCCTTTCCATTGGTGGGGGTTTCGCTGGTGGCGGTGTGGGTGCTGGATCGCGTGCTGCTGTCGCGTTTTACCCGGCAGACTGAATCGGCTTCGTCTTCATCTTGAAACAGGCGAGATGCGCGGAGCTCAATGGGCAGTAAACTCCCCCGCGCGTCTTCCTCTCGCATTCAGGGTGTCCTTTCGGGCCCCTTCGTCAGGCTGATCAGCCCCAACAGCAGCGGTAAGACCAGGCTCGCGCCTGGCCTACAACTCATCCCGTGCAGGCTTCTCGAAAACATCGGGGCCTTGTTGGCGTGTTACCTTCCAATCGCGCGCCAGATGCCCGGCCTGACGCCAATAAAACGCGGCAAGCAACACCTCCAGATTGCCGATCTCGGCCAGCCGGGAAATAAACTCTTCGGTAGACGATACGGTGATCCACTTACCGTCGACAAGTGGCAGCTGACTCGTCTGCAGAAATTTCTTTTCTACTGACGAATAATTCGGCGTGTACTTGAGCAGTGCGCCATAGCGAGTCGAATAATAGTAAGCCGTAATATCAAACCCTTTGGCTTTCAAGGCATGTGTATGTGCATAAATCAAGCTCGGTGACGGGAAGCTCGTGTAGGCCTCTGCGGAGTTATCGGCCAAGTGTGTATCAGACGCCGGAAAGAGTTGATGCCCCGCCATAAACCGGTAACCGTCAGGAATTCGTGGCGGGCGATTTCCAGACGTCGTTGAGACATCGCTTGCCGTGCGGAAGATGCGGTCAGCGATGTCATCGGGGTACCCCGGATCGGCCAAAGGCTCCAGCGCAATGTATGAATGAGTGCTGGACTGAGCCAGGATCGCACTGGCATGCACTGACGCCTGGTCATCAGTACTTCCCGCTCGTGAATGCGCGTAGCGGGCGGCATCGTCGGGATGGTGGAACACAGGCCCCATGGCCAGCTCGGGATTGTCGGCCCATCGCTCATTGGCGGGCGCAACGGACATACGCGGGGTCCAGTCCTGGCCCACTACACCGAGGCGAGACCAGTAGCTGCTGGCCAACAGAACCTCCAGCGTTCCAAACCGGGCCATTCGTCGAATATAACTGTCCAGCCTGAAAGTGCCTTCATTGATATCACCCCAGTCACTCAACGCCTGCTCAAACGTCGCAAACGGGTTGTCGCGTAGTTCGATCTGGCCGAATCGGTCCGTGTGCGGCTTCGGATCGAAAGAATTAAGCTGCAATCGCAGCAAGGCACCATCGGCGCAGGAAAAATAAATCGGTCTATACCCTTGGGGGGTCCGGACACTTTCCCGCGCGAGATTCACATCCATAGGCGAAAAAAAGTGTCGATAGTCATGATCTGGCAAGATTTGCGTCACCTGCGCAGCACACAGATAGAGCCCGCGGGTGATGTATTGGGTGACGAGTGAAGAAAGAAAGGTTGCAGGAAAAACGCGGTCAGGGGCCAGTTTTGAATCCTCTACCGCGATGGGCAAACTCGCGATAAAGGCCCCCCCACGGGCGTAGCGAAGGATGAATCCAAAACTCAACGCGTAACGGTTCCCCGCCCGCTCATGGGCGAAGCGTGCAGCCCCCGTTTCTTCAACGAACACCGGGCTGTAAGCCGGCTCAGCCACGGCCTTGGTATATCCAGTGGTTGCGGGGGCCACCGCAAATGGCTCGAACTCTGTTACTGCTCGAGCCGGCCCCCAGAGAGCGCTGCCCACGACCACTTGCAGAGAACCGCGCCTTGCCAGTGTTTTCACCCAACTGGTGGGTGTCAGCCAGCCCGAATTGAGCTTTTCTTTAACTTTTGCAATCTCCCGACCGGGAGCCGCGGGTCCTTCGGACAGTGCAACGGCCAAATCATTCATGAACTGTGTCCAAAAGCCCATCCGATAGCGGATTATCGATCCGTCAGGAGCAAACAGATAATCGTCGATCTGCCGGGGTTTACCTGCGGCAACATTCACCGAAAGCATATTGCGATAGACCTGTTTGTCGACTTCCGACAATACGATGGGCAACTCTCGAAGTACCCGCGAACGATAACGGGCAACGACGCTGCAGCCTGCCGGAAACTGACCGTAAGTGCGGCTTTCTTTCGGAAAAACCCACTCGTCATCAAAATCCTCGCGGGAAATCACGATCGGGACGGTTGCCACAAAAAAACCATCAGGGCGCTGCAGAATCAAGCCACCAAATGCCCTTGCACTGCCTGAAGGCAGTTGCTCCCGGGCGTAAATGGCGGCGTCATTGGCGTTGGTGAAGACCGGACCAAGCATGCGACGTTGCAGGTTCATGCTCGGCATCCAGAATCTGCCTACCGCACCGTGCCTGTCCCAGCACAGACTGGTGCGCAATACCTGCAACTCACCGCTGTTGGCAACCTCCCTGACAAAACCGGTTGACGTCATCGCACCATTGGACAGTTTGCTTTGAATATCCTCCAGCCCCATGTTTGGAGTGTCGTTATCGAAAAGCTTGGTGTTCTTGTGGGCGACATATTTCAGAAGCGCTCCATCCTGACTCGATATATAGAGGGGAATGCTCGAGTTCGTTTCGACGTTGGGATATTTTTTTGAGTTGTAGAGCACGACAAACAAATCGGTAGGCACGATGAAGTTTTCCGCCAGCCACTTGTTTGCCGGACTGGATAACGCTTTGACTGATTGACGCACGTAAAAATATGAATGGACCTGGAACGATTCCGGATAAATGTATTGGTGTACGCTGGTTCTAGCGAACAAACTTCTCAGAGAAAAAAGCTTGTCTCTTGTATCACTGACACTGACGGGGACCAATTCGGAGGCGATATATTCTTGTTTACCCTTTTGTTTGAGAATAAATCCAAACCAGGTCTGCTCCACATCCGAATTGCCCGCATAGACTGAATGGCGGTCGAGCGCGGCCTCATCCGCCGACTGGAAAATCGCACCAAAAGCTACTCGTTCCGGCACTGTCCGTTCCCACGGACCAACGATGATGTCCTGCGTCATTTTCCCGGGTTTCCAGCGTCCATTGCTGACAAGGACCTGCAAGTCCCCACAAGCGGCCGTTTCCCTGGCCAATTTGCCGGGTTTGACGACACCTTTCTCATAGTTCAAAGCCAGTTCGCCGGGCGCTTTCGGTGTACCCAGTTGTTCAAGTAACGCAGCGGAGCGGGTGCTGTCAGGTTTGAACATGATCAAACTGTCCTCCGCTCCCGACAGGTAGACCGGTACATCGTCTGCAAGTACGTGGCGCAACTCGTCGATACTGAACATCATCAAGCTTTTCGCAGCATCATCACGTGTCCAATTCAAGATATGCACATGCACTGGGTCGAGCATCGACAGTGCCACGTGAGAGCAGAAGAAACCGTGCAGGACGTGATTCTCGGGATATACCGGCGAGCCCTTTTCGCTCACCGGATACAGTTCACGGGGATCATGCCAGCCCCGTCCCCGCTCTATTGGTTCAGTCACCACGAACCGCTGATCATTGCGCCTGAAAATACAAGCGACATATTCGCGGTCACGCCGAATACCGACCTGCTCATGAGCAAAACGCGCAGCGTCGTCTGCCGAAAGAAACGCTCGGCTAAGTGAGGGAACCGGAATCGGCTGGTGTGACGGCGATTCCCTTCCGCTAGTTTGATCATCCATGAATAGCTCCTGTAAAAAGTGTTGTCTTCAGTCCCCCTTACTCTGCCAGTCTGGAAAAACTTGCTGCGGTACATAGTTACCGCAAGGGTTTCCTGGTAGATCACCTTTTCGGCCGCTGCTATATCCCAACATCATCGTGACGGACAATTCGCTTTCGCGAGCAAGCTCGCTCCTGCAGTGCGAGACAATATCTGCGCCCCAATGTGGCGCGCATCTTCGCACCAACGCGCCAGTCGCGATCCTTCATGGTGCGCTGTCCACACCGCGCAACCGCTCTGATACGACATTTCCTTGCCCTTGCCCGACCGGGCACAGCCCTTGCAAAACACACCTTCAGTCGTCCGCATCTGCCAACCATAAAAAACTTTAACGTTCATGGAGATCGCACAATGAAGCGTCGCAGTTTGATCAAGGCTTTCACACTCTCGGCAAGCATCGCCGCGATGGGCATGACCTGGACTGTCCAGGCCGCCGAGACCATCAAGGTCGGTATTCTGCATTCGTTGTCCGGCACCATGGCGATCTCCGAAACGTCGCTCAAAGACATGGCACTGATGACCATCGACGAAATCAACGCCAAGGGCGGCGTGAACGGCAAGATGCTGGAACCCGTCGTGGTCGACCCGGCGTCGAACTGGCCGCTGTTCGCCGAGAAGGGCCGCCAACTGCTTACCCAGGACAAGGTCGCTGTGGTGTTTGGCTGCTGGACCTCGGTGTCGCGCAAATCGGTGCTGCCGGTGTTCGAAGAACTCAATGGCCTGCTGTTCTACCCGGTGCAATACGAAGGCGAAGAGATGTCGCCAAACGTGTTCTACACCGGCGCCGCGCCGAACCAGCAGGCGATCCCTGCCGTTGAATACCTGATGAGCGAGGAAGGCGGCAGCGCCAAGCGCTACTTCCTGCTCGGCACTGACTACGTCTACCCGCGCACCACCAACAAGATCCTGCGTTCGTTCCTGCACTCCAAGGGTGTGGCCGACAAGGATATCGAAGAGGTCTACACCCCGTTCGGTCATAGCGACTACCAGACCATCGTCGCCAACATCAAAAAATTCTCGGCGGGCGGCAAGACCGCGGTTATCTCCACCGTCAACGGCGATTCCAACGTGCCGTTCTATAAGGAACTGGCCAACCAGGGCCTGAAAGCCACCGACGTTCCGGTCGTGGCGTTCTCGGTCGGCGAAGAAGAACTGCGCGGCATCGACACCAAGCCACTGGTGGGCAACCTGGCGGCGTGGAACTACTTCGAATCGGTCGAGAACCCGGTGAACAAGAAGTTCGTCGATGACTGGAAAGCCTACGCGAAGAAACACAACCTGCCGGGCGCCGACAAGGCGGTGACCAATGACCCGATGGAGGCCACTTATGTCGGCATCCACATGTGGGCGCAAGCGGCTGAAAAAGCCAAATCCACCGACGTCGACAAAGTCCGCGAAGCCCTGGCCGGCCAGACCTTTGCCGCGCCGTCCGGTTACACCCTGACCATGGACAAGACCAACCACCACCTGCACAAGCCGGTGATGATCGGCGAGATCCAGGCCGACGGTCAGTTCAACGTGGTGTGGCAGACCGAAGGGCCAATCCGCGCCCAGCCGTGGAGCCCGTTCATCCCGGGTAACGACAAGAAGCCGGAGTATGCGGTGAAGAGCAACTGAGTCATTGGATGTCGGGCCTGAACGTAATTCTGTGGCCCGACACAATTCCCTGTGGGAGCGAGCTTGCTCGCGATGACGGCGGCACATTCAACATCACTGTGACTGAACGACCGCTATCGCGAGCAAGCTCGCTCCCACAATGTCCGCGTCAAGGCGACTATTTATGCCCACCGCCCTTTATCGCTTCATCTTGACCATTGCAATGCTGTTGCCAATGGCCACTTACGCCGGTGACGCCGAAGACTTCGTCGCCGCCAATCCCGTGCAGCAGGCCAAATTACTGGAAACCTGGGCCGCGCAGCCCGATCCTGCCCGTATCGAGTTGATCAACGCCCTGCAACAAGGCGAGTTGACCCTCGACGGCCAACCGAAAACCCTGCGCCTGAACAACCGCCTGCGGGGGCTGATCGACACCGCGCTGGCCAGCCATCAGTTGCTCGCCGCCGACGCCAAAACTCGTCTGGTGGCTGCGCAGCATTTACAGAAAGGCGCCAAACCGGCGCAGTTGAAATTCCTCGACCAGCAGCTCGCTGGCGAACGGGACGAAGGTGTTCACGCGGCATTGAGTCTCGCCTTGGCCAACTTGCAATTGGTGGACGCAGATCCGGCCGTGCGCCTCGCCGCTGTGCGCCTGCTCGGCGAAACCGGCGATCCGCTGGCCCGCACACGCCTCGAAAACCTGCTGGAGCCGGGCGTCGAAACCGACGCGAATGTGCATACCGCTGCCGAAACCAGCCTCGCTCAAGTCAAACGCAAACTGCTGGTCGGCGAGATGCTCGGCCAGGCATTCAGCGGTATGTCGTTGGGATCGATTCTGCTGCTCGCCGCCCTCGGACTTGCGATCACTTTCGGCCTGCTCGGTGTGATCAACATGGCCCATGGCGAGATGCTGATGCTCGGCGCCTACTCGACCTACGTGGTGCAGTTGATGTTCCAGCGCTTCGCCCCGCAGGCCATCGAGTTCTATCCGCTGATCGCGTTGCCAGTGGCATTTTTCGTCACCGCCGCCATCGGCATGGTGCTTGAACGCACGGTGATTCGCCATCTCTATGGCCGCCCGCTGGAAACCCTGCTCGCCACTTGGGGCATCAGCCTGATGTTGATTCAACTGGTGCGTCTGGTATTCGGCGCACAGAACGTCGAAGTGGCCAACCCGGCCTGGCTGTCGGGCGGGTTTCAAGTGCTGCCGAACCTGGTGCTGCCGTACAACCGCATCGTCATCATTGCCTTTGCGCTATTTGTGGTGGTGCTCACGTGGTTGCTACTGAACAAGACTCGTCTGGGCCTGAACGTGCGGGCAGTTACGCAGAACCGCAACATGGCCGCCTGCTGCGGCGTGCCCACCGGGCGCGTGGACATGCTCGCCTTCGGCCTCGGCTCGGGCATCGCCGGCCTCGGTGGCGTGGCCCTGAGCCAGATCGGCAACGTCGGCCCGGACCTCGGCCAGAGCTACATCATCGACTCGTTCCTGGTGGTGGTGCTCGGCGGTGTCGGTCAGTTGGCCGGTAGCGTGCTGGCGGCGTTCGGCCTGGGGATCGCCAACAAGATTCTCGAGCCGCAGATCGGTGCCGTGCTCGGCAAGATCCTCATCCTCGCGCTGATCATTCTGTTCATCCAGAAACGTCCGCAAGGCCTCTTCGCACTCAAAGGACGGGTGATCGACTGATGAACCAGCCCCTGCTCGTTACCGCGACCCAAAAAGCCGGCCCCAAAGTCTCGATTGCCGTAGGTGCGGTGATCCTCGTTCTGTTGCTGGCATTGCCGCTGCTGTCGCTATTACCGGCGGACAGTACTTTGCATGTCTCCGCCTACACGCTAACGCTGGTGGGCAAGATCCTTTGCTACGCCATCGTCGCACTGGCGCTCGATCTGGTCTGGGGTTATGCCGGCCTGCTGTCCCTCGGCCACGGCCTGTTCTTCGCCCTCGGTGGTTATGCCATGGGCATGTACCTGATGCGCCAGGCCTCGGGCGATGGCCTGCCGGCGTTCATGACCTTCCTGTCGTGGACCGAAATGCCATGGTTCTGGACCGGTACCAGCAGCTTCCTCTGGACCCTGTGCCTGGTGGTATTGGCGCCGGGGTTGCTGGCGTTGGTGTTCGGCTTCTTCGCCTTTCGTTCGCGGATCAAGGGCGTGTATTTCTCGATCATGACCCAGGCCCTGACCTTCGCCGGCATGTTGTTGTTCTTCCGCAATGAAACCGGCTTCGGCGGCAACAACGGATTCACCAACTTCCGCACGATTCTAGGTTTCGGCATCACCGAACCAGGTACCCGCGCCGTACTGTTTTTCGCCACGGTACTGTTGCTGATGGCGAGCCTGTACATCGGCTGGCGCCTGGCGCAAAGCAAGTTCGGCCGGGTCCTGACGGCGCTGCGCGACGCGGAGAACCGCCTGATGTTCTGCGGCTACGACCCGCGTGGGTTCAAGCTGTTCGTCTGGGTATTGAGCGCGGTGTTGTGCGGTCTGGCCGGTGCGTTGTACGTGCCGCAAGTCGGCATCATCAACCCGAGCGAAATGTCGCCGACCAACTCCATCGAAGCGGCAGTCTGGGTGGCTCTCGGCGGGCGCGGCACCTTGATCGGTCCGCTGCTCGGCGCCGGCGTGGTCAACGGCATGAAAAGCTGGTTCACCGTGGCGTTCCCCGAGTACTGGCTGTTCTTCCTCGGCGCGTTGTTCATCGTCGTGACCCTGTATTTACCCAAAGGCGTGATCGGACTTTTGAAGAAAAGAGGTGAGCAATGAGAGTCACTGCAACCGCTGAATTCATGCTCGAACCCGCGTTTTTTCCTGTGGAGCCCAACAAGGACGCCGGCAGCAGCCGCGATGCCATCGGCCTCGGCCAACGTGCCGGCAAAGGCCTGAATACGCGCCACGGTACCATCCTGACCCTGGAAGACATCAGTGTCAGCTTCGACGGCTTCCGCGCGCTGAACAATCTGAATCTGTACATCGGCGTCGGCGAACTGCGCTGCATCATCGGCCCCAATGGCGCGGGCAAGACCACGCTGATGGACGTGATCACCGGCAAGACCCGCCCCAGTCACGGCAAGGCATGGTACGGCGAAACCCTGGACCTGACGCAAATGAGCGAAGTGCAGATCGCCCAGGCCGGTATCGGTCGCAAGTTCCAGAAGCCGACGGTGTTCGAGGCCCTGACGGTGTTCGAGAACCTGGAACTGGCGCAGAAAACCGACAAATCCGTTTGGGCCAGCCTGCGGGCGCGCTTGAACGGCGAGCAGAAAGACCGCATCGCCCAAGTGCTGGAGACCATTCGCCTGACCTCGTCGGTCAATCGCCCGGCGGGCCTGCTGTCCCACGGCCAGAAGCAGTTCCTGGAGATCGGCATGTTGTTGATGCAGGACCCGCAATTGCTGCTGCTCGACGAACCGGTGGCGGGCATGACCGACGCCGAAACCGAATTCACCGCCGAGCTGTTCAAGAGTCTGGCCGGCAAGCACTCGCTGATGGTAGTCGAGCACGATATGGGCTTCGTCGGTTCGATTGCCGACCACGTAACTGTGCTGCATCAGGGCAGCGTGCTGGCCGAAGGGTCACTGGAGCAGGTGCAGGACAACGAGCGGGTGATCGAGGTGTATCTCGGTCGCTGACCTGCAAATACAGAACCTGTAGGAGCTGGCTTGCCAGCGAAGAGGTCATCACCGTCAACATCAAAGTTGACAGGCCTACCGCTTTCGCTGGCAAGCCAGCTCCTACAAGGGATTTGAGGAGAGTTCGAACATGCTGCAAGTCGACAAACTGCACCAATATTACGGCGGAAGTCACATCCTGCGCGGCCTGACATTTGACGTGAAGGTCGGCGAAGTCACCTGCCTGCTCGGGCGTAACGGCGTAGGCAAGACCACCCTGCTCAAATGCCTGATGGGTTTGCTGCCGGCCAAGGAAGGCGCAGTGAAGTGGGAAGGTAAACCGATCACTACGTTCAAGCCGCACCAGCGTGTGCATGCCGGCATCGCTTACGTACCGCAAGGCCGGGAAATCTTCGCCCGCCTGACCGTGGAAGAAAACCTGCTGATGGGGCTGTCACGCTTTCCCGGCAGCGAAGCCAGGGAAGTCCCTGCCTTCATCTACGAGCTATTCCCGGTGCTGCTGCAAATGAAGCAACGGCGCGGCGGCGACCTGTCCGGTGGCCAGCAACAGCAACTGGCCATTGGCCGGGCGCTGGCCAGCCGCCCTCGCCTGCTGATCCTCGACGAGCCTACCGAAGGCATCCAGCCGTCGGTCATCAAGGAGATCGGTGCCGTGATCAAAAAACTCGCCGCACGGGGTGACATGGCAATTCTGCTGGTGGAGCAGTTCTATGATTTCGCCGCCGAACTGGCTGACCAGTACCTGGTGATGTCCCGAGGCGAGATCGTGCAACAGGGTCGCGGAGAGAATATGGAGGCCGAAGGTGTGCGCGGTCTGGTTACGATCTAATCTGTAGCGTCCTGACGATAATTGAAAATCATGAATTCAACAGCCCAGACAACGCTGTTCACCCCGAGCTGGCACGCCGAGCTGGAGCTGGGTTACGCCCGCTTCGGCGATAGCACACGTCCGGTCCAGCGCCGCCACTTGGGTCCGCTGCGGGTACAAAAGCATCTGTATGCCGAAGGGCCTGGAGTCTGCCAACACATCATCGTCCACCCGCCAGGCGGGATTGCCGGCGGTGATCGGCTGGATATTTCAGCCCGCGTCGAGCGCGATGCCTGGGCGCAGATCACCAGCCCCGGCGCGGCCAAGTGGTATCGCGCCGCCGGCCCCGCCTATCAGCGGCTGGAGTTGAAGGTGGCAGCCGGTGCGACACTGGAATGGCTACCCCAGGAGACGATCATTTTCAGCGCGGCCCAGGCTGAACTCAGCACCTGCATCGACCTTGAAGGCGATGCACGGCTGTTCTATTGGGACGTCGTGGCCCTGGGCCGGCCAGCCAGTGGCGAGCGTTTCGACCTTGGGCACTTCCAGGCACATCTGGATATCCGCCGCGACGGCCAGTTGCTCTGGCATGAACGCCAGCGCGTTGTCGGGGCGGACGGCTTGCTCGATTCGCCTATCGGGCTGGACGGGCAACCGGTGTTTGCGACGTTGTTGGTGACGGGTGAGGTCGATAGCGAACTGCTGGAAACCTGCCGCTCGCTGCCCAACGATGTGCGCGGGGATTTGACCCAGCTGCCGGGGTTGCTGGTTGCCCGATGCCTGGCCAGTGAGGCGCTGTTGGCGCGGGGCTGGCTGATTGATTTGTGGCGATTGCTCAGGCCGGCGTTGCTCGGCCGCGATGCCGTCCCACCCCGAATATGGAACACCTGACAAATTCAAGATCTTTCAACTGCCGAATATGGATTCTCAACGATGGACCTGACCCCACGCGAAAAAGACAAGTTGCTGATCTTCACCGCCGGCCTGGTGGCCGAGCGACGTTTGGCTCGCGGCGTGAAACTCAATTACCCGGAAGCCATGGCCTACATCTGCGCCGCGCTGCTTGAAGGCGCACGCGACGGGCGGACGGTGGCCGAGCTGATGCACTTGGGAACCACCCTGCTGACCCGCGAACAAGTGATGGAAGGAATCCCGGAAATGATCCCGGAAGTCCAGGTCGAGGCCACCTTCCCCGACGGCACCAAACTGGTCACCGTCCACCAACCCATCGCCTGAGGCCGCGCCATGACTTACCACATCCGCGATGCCGTGCATGCCGATCTGCCGGCCATCCGTGACATCTACAACGACGCTGTGCTCAACACCACGGCGATCTGGAATGAGCATGCGGTCGACCTCGACAACCGCCAGGCCTGGTTCAGCGCCCGGCAATCCCAGGCTTATCCGATTCTGGTGATTGTCGATGCCGACGACACGGTGCTCGGGTACGCCTCGTTCGGCGACTGGCGGCCATTCGACGGTTTCCGCCACACCGTCGAGCACTCGGTCTATGTGCGTAGCGACCAGCGCGGCAACGGCCTCGGCCCGCAACTGATGCAAGCGCTGATCGAACGCGCCAAAGGCTGCGGCAAGCACGTGATGGTCGCGGCTATCGAAAGCGGTAACGCTGCCTCCATTCGTTTGCATGAACGCATCGGCTTTATCACCACCGGGCAAATGCCGCAGGTCGGCACCAAGTTCGGTCGCTGGCTGGACCTGACTTTCATGCAACTGACCCTGAATCCCGGCGCACTACCGCCAGGCATCAACCAGGAGTAATCCCTCGATGAACCCCGCCCAACTGCGACGCGTCAACGTTGAAAGCTTTGCGCATTATCGTCAGGGCCTGATCGACCTGCTGCTCGATGCCGTCGGTTATGGCGCCAGTGTCGGCTTCATGGCTGATCTCGATGCGACCCAGGCCCACGCGTATTTCGATGAGGTCCAGGACAGCCTGAACAAGGGCAGAGTGTTGCTGTGGGTGGTGGTCAAGGACGAGCAGGTGCAGGCCAGTGTGCAACTGAGTCTGTGCCCGAAAGCCAACGGCCTGAACCGTGCCGAAGTGCAGAAGTTGCTGGTGCGCGAACATGCGCGGCGTCGCGGCCTCGGCCAGCAACTGATGAGCGCTCTGGAGGCGGTCGCTTTGCAGCACAAGCGCGGCATGCTTTATCTCGACACCGAAGCCGGCTCGCCCGCCGAAGACTTCTACCAATCGCTGGGTTATACCCGCGCCGGTGAAATTCCCGATTACGCCTGTGACCCGAGCGGCCGCTACAAGCCGACGGCCCTCTACTACAAGATTCTCCAAGGAGCCCATTGATGATTCCCGGTGAATACCAGATCCAGTCCGGCGAGATCGAGCTCAACGCTGGCCGGCGCACCCTCAGCCTCAAGGTGGCCAACAGCGGCGACCGGCCAATCCAGGTCGGCTCGCATTACCATTTTTTCGAAACCAACGACGCACTGTCGTTCGACCGCAACGCCAGTCGCGGCATGCGCCTGAACATCCCCGCCGGCACGGCGGTGCGTTTCGAACCGGGGCAGAGTCGCGAGGTCGAGTTGGTGGACCTGGCCGGGCATCGCCGGGTGTTCGGCTTTGCCGGGCGGATCATGGGCGATCTCTAAGTCACGCAGCGCCAGTACCGGCCCCTTCGCCGGCAAGCCGGCTCCTACAGGGAATCGCATTCCAACACCGCTATTGCGGCGAAATCTATTCCCCCTGTAGGAGCTGGCTTGCCAGCGAAAGCGAGCACAGCGAGCGGTCTCCAAATCAATTGAATCCCAAGGCATGCGCATGAAAATCTCAAGACAAGCCTACGCCGACATGTTCGGCCCCACCGTCGGCGACAAGGTGCGTCTGGCCGATACCGAGTTGTGGATCGAAGTGGAACAGGACTTCACCACCTACGGCGAAGAAGTGAAATTCGGTGGCGGTAAAGTCATCCGTGACGGCCAGGGTCAGAGCCAGCTACTGGCCGCCGAGGTGGTCGATACCCTGATCACCAACGCGCTGATCATCGATCACTGGGGCATCGTCAAGGCCGACGTCGGCCTCAAGGACGGGCGCATCGCGGCGATCGGCAAGGCCGGCAACCCGGACATCCAGCCCAATGTCACCATCGCCATCGGCGCCAGCACTGAAGTGATCGCCGGCGAAGGCATGATCCTCACCGCCGGCGGCATCGATACCCACATCCACTTCATCTGCCCGCAACAGATAGAAGAAGCACTGATGAGCGGCGTCACCACCATGATCGGCGGCGGCACCGGGCCGGCCACCGGCACCAATGCGACCACGTGCACCTCAGGTCCCTGGCACCTGGCGCGCATGCTCCAGGCCGCCGATGCCTTCCCGATGAACATTGGCCTGACCGGCAAGGGTAACGCCAGCCTGCCGGAGCCGTTGATCGAACAGGTCAAGGCCGGCGCCATCGGCCTCAAGCTGCACGAAGACTGGGGCACCACGCCAGCGAGTATCGACAACTGCCTGAATGTGGCCGACCAGTACGACGTGCAGGTGGCGATCCATACCGACACCCTCAACGAGTCGGGCTTCGTCGAAACCACCCTCGCCGCCTTCAAGGGCCGCACCATTCACACCTACCACACCGAAGGTGCCGGTGGCGGCCACGCCCCGGACATCATCAAGGCCTGCGGTTTTGCCAACGTGCTGCCGAGCTCGACCAACCCGACCCGGCCGTTCACCCGCAACACTATCGACGAACATCTCGACATGCTGATGGTCTGCCACCACCTGGACCCGAGTATCGCCGAAGACGTGGCCTTCGCCGAAAGCCGCATTCGTCGCGAGACGATTGCCGCCGAAGACATCCTCCACGACCTCGGCGCGTTCTCGATGATCAGCTCCGACAGCCAGGCCATGGGCCGCGTCGGCGAAGTCATCACCCGTACCTGGCAGACCGCCGACAAGATGAAAAAACAACGCGGCCCACTACCCGGCGACGGTGAAGGCAACGACAACTTCCGCGCCAAACGCTACATCGCCAAATACACCATCAACCCGGCGATCACCCACGGCATCAGCCATGAAGTGGGTTCGGTCGAAGTGGGCAAATGGGCGGATCTGGTGCTCTGGCGCCCGGCGTTTTTCGGCGTGAAACCGACGCTGATTCTCAAGGGCGGCGCCATTGCGGCCAGCCTGATGGGCGACGCCAATGCCTCTATCCCGACGCCGCAACCGGTGCATTACCGCCCGATGTTCGCCAGCTTTGGCGGTTCGCTGCACGCCACCAGCCTGACCTTCATCAGCCAGGCGGCGCAGCAGGCCGGCTTGCCGGAAACCTTAGGTCTGAAGAAGAAAATCGCCGTGGTCAAAGGTTGTCGCGACGTGAAGAAAACCGATCTGATTCACAACGATTACCTGCCGGAGATCGACGTCGATCCTCAAACCTATCAGGTCAAGGCTGACGGTGTGTTGCTGTGGTGTGAGCCAGCGCAAACCCTGCCAATGGCCCAGCGCTACTTCCTGTTCTGAGCATTGCAAGAAGCCCCGGACGCCATGCGTTCGGGGCTTGCGGGTCAGCTACCGATTGTGGTGTTCACCTTGTCCAGTTTGGCTCGGCCCAGAGCCTGCCGGGTCAACGTTTTTTCGAGCGCCTTGATGGCCTGGAATACGTCTTCATCCTCAGCGTTTTCCAGCCTCAGCTTGAGGGCATCGAACTCCTGCCGATAGGTCGTTTCCATGAAGGTTTGCCAGATCGGTTGCTCAAGGATCCGCTCGGTCAGCAAGTCCCCTTCCTCCAGGGCCAGCACACGTTGACAGGCAGCCTCGATCATCTCCTTGCTCACCTTGGAAATAGCCCGAAACTGCATGCCTCGCGCTTGCCATGGCAGATCCAGGCGTTCCGCCAGATCCGTCATGTAAGCCAGATGCACCTCGACTTCATCGATGGTTCCACCTTCGGTTCCGGGGCGATAAAAGGTTTCTCCGGCCCGTAAGCGCTCAGCGACACGCTCGCGGGCAATCCTGCCCAGTTCGTCCAGACGCGACTTGCCCCTCGCCAGTTTCAGCAACTCGGCTTCCACCAGCGCCGGATTGGCCAATGAGCGGGCCTCGTGCACCAATACCTCGACGCCCATGGCATTGAACAACTGAGTGCCGCCATCGACACAGTTGGTGGTACTGGTCGCCTCGGCAAACAGTTTTTCCCGCAGCTCGGTTCTTTCGGCCATGGCCTCGAGCATGCGCCACACTTTGGCGGTGAGTTCGATACGATAACTTTTGTCGTCGGCCTTGAAATCATAGGACTCGGTCAGCCGCCGGATTTCATTGAAAAACGGCAGCGAGCCATACTCGTCTTCGACGTTGTCCCAGATGGGCTGTTTCGCATTCCACTCTGCGTTGCTCAGCCCTTCTCCCCATTCGGAGCTGTCGAGTACGCCGCGTGGGGGATAGGCTCGATCAGGGTCCAGGCCGATCGATTCGATGTACGTGCGCACCCGCTCAAGGTTCTCGGGTGAAATCCAGCCATCTTCGCGAGTAAAGAACGTACGCGCCAGCAACTCCGCACGGAAGGAACCGGGCGCCACTTCGGGAATTTGCGTGAGCACATTGAACTCAAGGTTCAGATAAATGCTGCGCGGGCGATTCCGGCCAAAGTAACCCGTGGGCCAGGTATTGAGCTGGCAATGGTTAAGGGTAATCGCCTGTAAGTTGGGCATACGACTGATATCAGGCGGCAAGCGCAACGGGTTGTTATCCAGACGCAACAGGTGCATGCGGGTCAGTCCTCGCAGGCGGGCGATCCCTTCGCTGTCCAGGGAGATGTTGTTATCGCTGAGCACCAGATGAGTCAGCCGGCGCAGATTGCCGATCTCTTGAGGAAACAGGGTCAATCTGTTTTGCGTCATGTTCAACTGCCGCAATTGCCGGAATGGCCGCAGGAATCGGACATGCTCATCACGCAGTCGTACATTGTTCAGGCTGAGTTCGGTGACGTGATCAAAATTGGCCGTCAGTTCAGGCATTGTCGCCAAATGCCTGTCCAAAGGAAATCCATCCAGATTCAAAGCTTGCGGCGCCACGATACCTGGTGCCTCAACACCCGCTCGGCCGGTGCGCCGCCAGCATCTGAGGAGCCTCACGTAGATTTCGTTTCTGGAGTCCCACTCCGAGCGACCGTCGGGCATAACACGCCGGGCAGATTGCTTGACCCAATTACTCATTGACTCAATGAAGAGGTTGAACTCGGCTTCCAGCTCGGATATTCGCTCATCTGCCAACGCACCAAAAGAGTTCAGAAGCGCCTGAACCTGACTGTCATCCAGACCTGGAAGAAGTGAGCTTATACGCCTTCGCAAAAGATCCGGATCTTGTGAGCGCATCCTGTAAGCTCGCATTCCGCCACGCAAACGCATGATCTGCGGGTCGTATTCGGGCTTGCGTATCGGATGATCCAACAGGGTTTTCGAGAACGTGTCGTGTGACAGTGGCGCTTGTTTAACCGCCTGCTGCAATTGGGCTCCCTGATTGATCTCATACCCCAGCGTTTTGCGTTCGGCATCGGGCAAGGCATGCAGCAATGCCCCGTACAGATCGTCCGCTCCCTGCAGATGGCCACCCTCATGGTCGTAAGCTTCATAGCGCCCGTCCTCGCGCAATACCAACACCTTGCGCACCGAGGCATCGACCGGACCAACGCTGTCTTGCAGTGCACCGGTGAAGGAAAAATCGCGGACTTCGATGCGCATATCCGTTGGCCATTTCGGCCAGTTTGCCAGGGTATGCAGGACCAGTCGGCCGGTGTCGGCATTACTCAATTCGTCTAGATAAAGCCCTTCGTAGGCGCGACTCAAGCGCAAGCCGAACACAGACTTGCGCGCCATTTCGCGCAAGCGCAACGGGATCCGTCTGTCTCGGGTCAATTTCAACAACTCGGCTTCAGTGGCATCCTCCAGCAGGGCTTGTGCGGTGGCGTTCGACAGGTCCGGAAAATCCCGCTTCAGCAGGTTTATCCGCGCATCGCTGGTGGTTTCACGGGCCTCGTACAACGTATCGAACAGTGTTTTTTTGCTGTCTTGCGCCTGGCGGGCGATGCGTTTTTGCAGCTCGGCAATACGCGCCGAGCGTTCTTTCGCAACTTCACTGCCGAACCAGTCCTGCAACTGCGTCTCGCTGAGGGCGTCAACCACTCGTGTCGGCAGGCGGCCTCCGCAAACATCCGCCCGGGAAATGTTGAGAGTATTTTCAGGCGTAGCCTCAGCTGCACCGAAATTCAGTGATGGTCGGCCCGAAGCGGCATCGGCTTCCAGCACCAGGGCCCTGGATTCTGGCCAGCCAGGTAATGAAGTAACAAACCCCGTCACCTTCTCCGACAGTTCCTGTGGCACCTGACCATTGAGGATTTGCGCACTGAGCTTGTCAGCGTCCGCGTAAGCCTTGAAGCGCTTCAGCGTGTCCATGAGCAAGGGCGCAGGTGGCTCATTTTCGACATGCATACGACGTAGCACGCCTTCGTCGACACCGCTGACCTGCTGCACCTGATTCAGCATCTCGTCACTGATCCCGTCCACTGATGGACCGAGGCGCCGCAACAGCTTGCCCTTGCCCCATTCCATCGGCTTTTCGAATTCCGTGTGCCAGGCACCAGCACCGTTGTGTTCGATGTTCAGTTGATAGGCATCTGGCCGCTTGGGATGTTGCAGTCGGGGCTGTCCCGTGAGCGGATCCTCCTTGAGCACGAATTGCTTGCTCTCCAGCGGCAGCACTTTGCGCCCGTCATGCTCGATGACGCCGAAGTCATCGGGCGTTGCGGTTTCGGGCAGCGCCAGGCGGTGCTCGTAAGGCCCATGATCGCGTTTGATCAGACGCGTTTTTCCGTTGGGCAGTTCCACCGGTTCAAGGCTGTCGATCAGGGGTGACGGTCTGATCGGCGTGGGGCCTTTGGGCAACACGTGCCCCATGGACATCAGGGCCAATTGCGCACCATTGATCAAAAAACCGTTGATATGCGCCGCGCCCTCTTCGACGTCACCCTCACTCCAGTCTTCGATGCCCTCGACCAGTTCCGCCAGCAATTGCGCGGCCATCAGGCCCAGCATGGCCGGCCCCAGCGCTGGCACCAGCATTACGCCAAAGTTGAACAGGTTCCAGGCGACGTCCAGATAACCGCTCAGGCGTTTCCAGCGAGCGTTGGCGTCTTCGTCATCGGTCGGCACCGCGATCAGTCGGGCATCGGCGATGGCTTTGTCGCGACGCTCACGAAACAGACGGTCCCACAGCTCGTCGCTGATCAGATGAGTGACAGGTTGCGCATCCGGGTTTTCGACCGGCGTTTCTCGCCACCATGGCCCCATGTCCAGCGGTTCACGCTGTTGCCAGGTGATGGTCTTGAGCCGTTCATTGACCCGGCTGAAAAAAATCGCCTTGTCTTTCTGCGCGACAAAACGATTGAAAAAAACCTGGTAGTCACTTTCACGCAGTTGGCCGATCAACGTTTTCATGAAGTCGGTGAGCGAGGCGTATTCCTTCAGCGGATGATCCGGATCATCCGGTACCCAGGCGATCAGATGCCCGCTCAGCCGATTCTGGCTGTAGATTTCGTCCTTGTGCAGCATCTCTTCCACCACGCCTTTCGGGCCGTTGGAAAAAAAAGCCTTGAGCAGGCGAAAGGTATCGAAGCCGCTGGCTAGCGAGGGCGCTGCCCGCAGGGAGAAGTCAAGCCATTGCTTGCGTGCATCAGGCGTCAGGCCATCAATGGCCCTTTTGACCGCCGTTGGTTCGGCCACCGCGCTGAACAGCACAACGCCGGTCATCCGGCAGCCCATTAACGACAAACGATGACTTTGCAGCGGATGGCCATGCCACTGGATATCAGACTTGCCGTCGATCACTGCGCCGATCGTTGCGTAACCGTACAGGCCGATATCGCCCTTGAGATACGCCGTCATCGATGCCAGTTTAAGGGCCGCTTTGTCACTGGCGATCGAACGCTCCTTGAGCAGGCGAGCGGCATTGGCATCTGCGGGGGTGAGCAATGACTTGATGTGGGTCTGGTATTGCCCGCCTATATCGAGGCGGCGGCACAGTGCCGCAAATTTTTGCGGGGTGATGACCTTGTTCTCGTGCAGGTCGCCACGAAAGTCCTTGTGTAACACCGCGGAGCCGCTGCGAAACGCATCATCACGGGTTTCATCCTTTTCGAAGTTGTGTAGCGCCGCTTCGAGCAGCGTGGAGCGACGGATAGTACTGGCCTGGGTATCGATTACACCGGCGATTTTGTTCGGCACATACAGGCGCAATTGCAGGTCATTCGGATTGCCATGCTCGTTGAAGTTCGAGAGCAACAGGGTTTTGAGCAACGGCTCGGCGAAGGCCTTGATGTCGTGCTGTAAATCGCCAAGCAATTCGTCCAGCCGCCCTTGCAGGCGCCAGCGCTCGTCGATGAGTTGCTTGAGATAGTCGCGGTCTACCGGTCGGGCTTTCAGATACCAGGAGGGGAACGGCGGCCGTACATCCAGCGCCGTCAGGAGCCTGGCCCGTGGTGCTTCCGTAATCGCCTTGGGGATCAACGGTTTTATCCGTTGGTGATGAACCCCGTTGTCTTCCTTTTTTGCCGGACTTGACGGCCCTGTTGGATTGCTTCCTTGCAATTCAGGCATGTCTTGAACACCTTCAAACCATTGATTGGGTCTCTATGGTTATGCGCTTGTCCCGTGAACAAAAGCGCAAATAATCGTTGGTTCAATGTACAGAAACAGCCCTGTGCATTCGAAAATCCAGGTGTCGAAAATAACTATTTACCGCACCACACAACCACGAATGTGCCTGTTTTTATCGGCGGCATTGTTCCCCAGGACAGTATGAGGCGCAGGGACCGCGTTATCGTTCATCGTGAACAAGCTCGCGAAAGCAACCTGCCAGCCAACACAAAAACACCAGAATTCTTACTCGACCAGCAGCCGCCCCAACCGCTGCTTGAGCATTCGATTCTCCGCCCGCAGCTGCTGGACCTCTTCAAGCAGGTCCAGCGCCAGGGCGACGCCTTCCCATTCCAGCTCCAGATCGCGCCGCAGCTTGACGGCGCGTTTGGCCAGGGCCAGCTCATAATCGTTGAAACGCCAGTCCTTGGGCTGGGCGCCCTGAGGTTCGAGGATGCCGTGCTCGACGATTTCGATCACATGGACGTCCGACAAGTCGGCCGCCTCACAGAATTCTGCCAGGTCCAGTTGAACGATCAGGGGGCTGCTCATGACGGGCTACTCCATGTCTGGGTTCAGAAGTGTTCTCTGGGATCGAACGCGGCTTTTTTCGCCAGTTCCTGCCACAGGGCCTTGATGTCATCGTCGGACTTCTTCGGCATGACAGCCTTCAGTTGTACGAACAGGTAACCGCGCTCACCGGCCTTGTTCATCAGGCCATGGCCCTTGGCGCGCATGCGCTGGCCGTTCTGGCTGCCCGCCGGAACCTTGAGGTTGATCTTGCCGGTGAGGGTCGGCACGGCGACTTCGGCACCCAGTGCCAGTTCCCACGGTGCCAGCGGCAAGGTGATGATCAGGTTCTCGCCTTCGACATCGAATTTCGGGTGCGGGGCAAAACGGATCGTCAGGTACAGGTCGCCATTGGCGCCGCCACCCACGCCCGGAGCGCCCTGCCCCTTGAGGCGAATGCGCTCGCCGTCGGTCACGCCGGCGGGGATCTTCACGTTCAGGCTTTTGCTGGTGTTACTCACATGCTGGCCGGCCGCGTTGTATTGCGGTACCTGGAAGGTGACCTTCTTCGACTCGCTCGACAGTGTTTCCTCGAGAAAAACCCCAAGCTCCATTTCCACATCCTGCCCTCGGCGTCCGGTGCTGCGACGCGACTGTCCACCACCACCAAAGCCTGGCCCACGATTGCCGAATATCGAACTGAAAAAGTCCGAAAAATCGCCCGTGTCCTGGCCGCCACCACCGAATCCGCCGCGGCTCTGCCAGCCCGGTGGTCCCTGGAAGGGTTGGCCGTGCTGGCCATAGCGGCGCAAATCATCGTACTCGGCGCGTTTGTCGGCGCTTTTCAGCGCTTCATAGGCTTCAGAAGCGTCCTTGAACTTGGCCTCGGCGTCCTTTTCCTTGCTGACGTCGGGGTGGTATTTGCGCGCCAGCTTGCGATAGGCGGCCTTGATCGCCTTGTCGTCCGCGGTCGGTTCCACACCGAGAATCTTGTAATAGTCTTTGAAGTTCATCGAGGCAATCACCATCCGTTATCAGAATCGCGCCACAGGCCACAGCATGCGCTTGTTTGCAGCCATTGGTTTGACCGACCTCAAGTTTGTGACCGGGCGGCAGCGCAGAAGTTTATCGGCAGCAGGCGGGGCTTCTTGCGAGCACTCCCGCGGCTGTCCGGTTTATGCAGGGTAGTTTGGGGGGGATGTCCCATCTTTCAAGACATTGTCTGCGAAGAATTAGCAGATAACCGGCCTTCGAATCTGGCGCGCTCTGACATACACTGCGCGGCCGTTTTTTAACCGGAACCTGAAAGACATGAACAACGCATCTCCAGCCCGTGCCTTGGGTATCGACTTTGGCACGTCCAACTCCACTGTCGGCTGGCTGCGCCCCGGCGTGGAAACGCTGATCGCGCTGGAGGACGACAAGATCACCCTGCCGTCGGTGGTCTTCTTCAATATCGAGGAACGTCGCCCGGTGTACGGCCGGCTGGCGCTGCACGAATACCTGGAAGGCTACGAAGGCCGCCTGATGCGCTCGCTCAAGAGCCTGCTGGGTTCCAAGCTGATCAAGCACGACACCAGCGTCCTGGGCACGGCGATGCCGTTCAAGGACCTGCTCGGGCTGTTCATCGGCCAGCTCAAGAGCCGCGCCGAAGCGTCCGCCGGTCGGGAATTCGAAGAAGTGGTGCTGGGTCGTCCGGTATTTTTTGTCGACGATGACCCAATGGCCGACAAGGAAGCCGAAGACACTCTGGTCGACGTGGCGCGCAAGATCGGTTTCAAGGAAGTCTCGTTCCAGTACGAGCCGATTGCCGCAGCGTTCGACTACGAGTCGACCATCGAGAAAGAAGAGCTGGTACTGATCGTCGACATCGGCGGTGGTACCTCCGACTTCTCGCTGGTGCGCCTGTCGCCGGAGCGTCGGGGTGTGGATAACCGTCACGAGGACATCCTCGCCACCGGCGGTGTGCACATAGGCGGAACCGACTTCGACAAGCAGCTCAGCCTGCAAGGCCTGATGCCGCTGTTCGGCTACGGCAGCCGCATGAAAAGCGGAGCCTACATGCCCACCAGCCACCACATGAACCTGGCGACCTGGCACACCATCAACTCGGTGTACTCGCAGAAGTCCCAACTGGCCCTGGGCAGCATGCGCTACGACATCGAGGACACCGGTGGTATCGACCGCCTGTTCAAGCTGATCGAAGAGCGCGCCGGGCACTGGCTGGCCATGGAAGTGGAAGAAACCAAGATCCAGCTGACCCACGCCGACAACCGTCACGTGCCGCTTGATCGCATTGAAGCGGGCCTGAGCGTGGACTTGAGCCGTGCACTGTTCGAGTCGGCCATCGACAGCCTGCTGGAGCGGGTGCGAGCCAGCGTCACTCAACTGCTGGCAGACGCAGAAGTGCGGGTCGATCAGGTCGATACGGTGTTCTTCACCGGTGGTTCGAGCGGGATTCCGGCGCTGCGCAACAGTGTTTCGGCGATGTTGCCGAATGCACGGCATGTGGAAGGGAATATCTTTGGCAGTATCGGTAGCGGTCTGGCGATTGAAGCGGCCAAGCGCTATGGCTCGATGAGCTGATCCGGTTTCAGTGGTGCCCCCTTCGCTGGCAAGCCAGCTCCTACAGGATTGCGTCGCCCTTGTAGGAGCTGGCTTGCCAGCGAAAGCGTCAGACCAGAGCCTGCATCTTTCGGATCAAACCATCCCCACCTGCTTCAACTCACTCTTCAGATACGCGTAGTAAATCGGCCCCGCCACCACTCCCGGCAGGCCGAACGCGGCCTCGAACACCAGCATCGCCAGCAGCAACTCCCACGACTTGGCACTGATCTGCCCGCCGACGATGCGCGCGTTGAGGAAGTATTCGAGCTTGTGGATAAAAATCAGATAACCCAGTGCCGCCACGGCAACCCAGATCGATAGCGACAGGCCGACGATGGTGATCAGGGTGTTCGACATCAGGTTGCCGATCACCGGCAGAAGGCCGAGCAGGAACGTCAGCACGATCAGGGTTTTGGTCAGTGGCAGCTTGATGCCGAACAGCGGCAGGATCACCGCCAGGAAAATCCCGGTGAAGACGGTGTTGAGCAGGGAAATCTTGATCTGGGCGAACACGATGTTGCGAAACGCCTGGACCAGCAGGTGCAGACGTTCGAACAATGCGGCGGCCAATGGTTTGCGCTTGGTCAGGTCCGGAACGCGCTGCAAGGCGATGATCGCGCCGAGCACCATGCCGATCAGCAGCGTCACGAACATGTGTGCCGCGTCCTTGCCCACCAGTTGCAAATCACTGAGGTGCTTGCTCACCCACTCGCCAATCGCCACACGAAACTCCGCGGCACTGGCTGGCAGATAAGCGTCGATGAACGGCGGCAGTTGCCCGCGTGCGCGATCGACCACACCCATGAACTTGTCGAGGGAAGCGCCAGGGTTTTCCGCTTCGTGCAGCAGAAAGCTGATGGCGCCGGCAAAGATCAGCGTCAGCACGCTGACAATCAGAGTCCCCAGCAACGCCACCGCCAACCAGCGCGCGCGCCGGCCTTCGATCAACCGTTGCAGTTGCGGGGTGAGCATGTTGACCAGCTCGAATACCAGCAACCCGGCGAGCAGGCTGGGCAGCAATCGCAGCGGGATGACCAGCAGCAGCCCGCCAAAAATGATGACCCAGCTGATGACCAGCAAAACTTGACGCTGAGAAAACGTTGGCATACAGCCTCAAAAACGAACGGCGTAAAAAGGATTGGCAGTCTGCCAGCGATCGAGTGCGAGCACTAGGGATTGTGTGGGTCGACCTTAGTGGTGGTTCAGGATTTTTTGCAGCGCCTTCTGCGGCCCCATCGCGAGCAAGCTCGCTCCCAGAGTGGAACTGAGTACGCCGGACAAATGTGGGAGCGAGCTTGCTCGCGATGGGGCCAGCACAGCCACGACTGTCCTTGAGCCGATCTTATTTTTTCTTCAGGCAATCACTCATGAACGCCTTGCGCTCGTCACCCTTGAGAGCCTTGGTGGCGGCGTCGGCGTTGCAGGTTTTCATTTTCTCTTGCTGCGGCGTCAAGGCCTTGCCGGCATCGTTTGCCGCCGGTGCGGCCTTCAGGCAAGTGCTCATGAAGGCTTTGCGCTCGTCGCCTTTGAGGCTCTTCGCAGTGGCGTCGGCGTTGCAGGTGGTCATCTTCTCCTGTTGGGCTGTGTTGGCGGCGAAGCCCTGGGAGCAGAGCAGCAAACTGATCATCAACAAAGGAACACGCAATATCGTCATGAAGTTTTCTCCTTGTCGCCGCGCCGAGGAGCGCGGCCTTGTACTGGAGTGTAGACAACCCCTGTTACACCTTCCTGCTCTCCACATGGCTGCGTCGATACTGCTCCGGCGTACAACCGGCCTGACGCTGGAACATCGCGATAAACGCCGAACCGGTGCTGTAGCCCATGTCGAAGGCGATCTCCTGAATGCTGCGCGGGCTATCCAGCGCTTCGATCGCTGCCAGAAAACGCAGGCGCTGGCGCCACTCGCCGAAACTCATGCCCAGTTCCCGCACGAACTGCCGTGCCAGGGTGCGCTCGCTGACATGAATGCGTGCGGCCCATTCCGACAGCGGTCGGTTATCCCCCGGATCGGCCTGCAATGACTCCAGAATCCCCAGCAGTCCCGGGCTGCTGGCGTAGGGCAGGTAGCACTCGTGCACCGGTGCCTGTTGCAGTTGGTCCACCAGGACTTGGGCCAGACGCTGGTCCGCAGCCTGCTCGGGAATTTTCACGTCACGGGCGGCGAAGTCCTTGAGGATCGCCTTGAGAATGTCGCTGATGGCAAGGGTGCAGGCTCGCGGCGGCAGATCGGCGCACACCTTGGGGGCCAGGCACACCGCGCGGTAGTTGACCGGTTGGCGACTGTAGAAACTGTGCTCGATCTGTGGCGGCACCCACACCGCGTATTGCGGCGGCGACATGAAGCGGTTGCCCTCGACGTCCATGTGCAGCACGCCGTGGGCGGCGTATTCCAGCGTTCCCCAGGGATGCCGGTGGGGCGCGGCGTATTCGTGGGCGTCGAAATCGGCATAGCGGAAGTACACCGCCGACGGCAGTTCGCTGAAATCCAGCAGGTCGATGTGTTTACTGCTCATGCTGTCCGTCATCAAGGGCCGGTTGTCTGGATTGAAGTATAGGCTTGCATCCAGACAAGCGGATAATTGCCCCTCATTAACGTTCTGGCTTTTCCCGATGCAATACGCTTACCCCCTGCTGGCCATTCTTATCTGGGCCGGCAACACCGTGATCACCAAAATGTCGGCCGGGGCGATCTTCCCCGCCGAGATCGGTTTCTACCGCTGGCTGCTGGCCGGGTTGCTGTTCACGCCCTTCATGCTCAAACCGGTGCTCGCCCATTGGCCGCTGATCCGCCCGAAATTGGGCAAGATCTTTGTCCTCGGTGTACTGGGCATGGCTGTTTATCAAAGCCTGGCGTACTTCGCCGCGGGCCTGACCTCGGCCACCAACATGGGCATCATCCTGTCGCTGATGCCACTGATGTCGCTCGCCATGGCGATCATCAGCCTCGGCCAGCGCCTGACCATGGGGGCCCTGGCCGGTGCGGTGCTGTCATTCGCCGGTGTCCTGGTGGTGGTGTCGTCCGGCAGCCTTGGCGCATTGCTGGAACACGGGGTCAACCTGGGCGACGCGATGATGCTGATCGCCACCCTGGCCTACGCGGTCTACAGCACCCTGTTGAAAAAATGGCAGCTGAAACTGCCGCCACTGGTGCTCTTGTACCTGCAGGTGCTGGTGGCCGTGGTGGTGCTGTTCCCGCTGTTCCTCGCTTCACCGAAAGTCGGCCCGACCCTGCAAAACATTCCACTGGTGCTGTACGCCTGCCTGCTGGCTTCGATGGTCGCGCCGCTGGCGTGGATGCAGGCCGTGGTACGTTTAGGGCCGAGCCGGACCACGCAGTTTTTCAATTTGCTGCCGTTGATTACCGCATTGATTGCGGCGGTGGTGCTGCACGAACAGCTGGCGATATATCACCTGGTGGGCGGGGTGCTGACCTTGGGTGGGGTGATTGTTTCCGAGCGCTGGACGACGGTGTTGGGGCGCACCTAGTTTTTTGTGGCGAGGGAGCTTGTCGGATCGCCGCACCGTCCCGTTGGGCTGCGCAGCAGCCCCTATTCATTCACCCAAGACTCAATGATCGGTTTGCGACCGCTGCGCGGTCGAACGGGAGCAAGCTCCCTCGCCACAGGGCGGTCTACAGCCCGGCCGCATTCAGCCGCGCCGCATGCTCGACAAACAACCGGATCGGTTCGGCCCCCTTGCCCACCAGCCCCAGCGACTGGTTGACGATATCGAAGTGATCCAGCGGATATTCGTCGCCAATCACCGTCCCCAGGTGCGAGCTATAGCGCCCGACCATGCCGTCGCAATGCCCGGCTTCGCGGATGAAGGTTTTGGCGAACAACCGGCAACTGCGGTTGGTGCCATCCAGCAGATTGCCCCCGCGATCGGTAATGCCCGGTTGCAAGGTGCCGGACCAGGAGTAATAGCGCACGCCGTTGACCTCCTCGGCACCGTGACCGCCCCAGGTTTCAGGCAAGCCCTGTGGATAACACTGGTTGAACAGCGCCACGCCAGCGGTAGTGAGGGAGTGATGGGATGCACGGATATCCACCGGCAGCTTCGGCCCGCGGTAACCGGTATCCAGCAAAGCTATCAACGCACCGACCATCCGCAGCAAAAAACACAGCAAACGACCACGGACACTGTCATGGGGATAATGCTCATGCAGGTAATCGGCGAGCTCCGAGCCGTGGTTCGGCCCCGCCACCGAGGTCACCGATGCCACCAGGTCCGGGCGTTTGGCCGCTGCATAACGGGCGCTCAGCGAACCCTGGCTATGGCCGATCAGGTTGACCTTGGCGGCCCCGGTTTCCCGCAGAATTTCGTCGATACGCACAAGCAGTTGCTCGCCGCGCACTTCGTTCGAGTTGAGCGGCGAGACCTGCACCGCGAACACCACGGCACCACCACGGCGCAACGCCGCGACGATCCCGTACCAATAGGGATAAAGCACCAGGCGGATGAACCCGAGCATTCCCGGGACCAGCACCAACGGGTAGCGCGGGGCAGAACCTTGCGACATGGGCGGACATCCTGATGGTCGGGTGGTGACGCAAGGCGGGATGCAAGACATCCGCCAAGCATCGCCAGCGAAGATGACAAGTCTATGTCATCCGCCCTACTTCAACCCCGCCACGCCCGCCACGATCAGCCCGACCGAGACCAGCTTGATCACGGTCAGGCTTTCGCCCAGCAACGCGAAGCCGAGAAATACCGTGCCCAGCGAACCGAAGGCGGTCCAGATCGGGTACGCAATGCTCACCGGCAACTCGCGCATGGCCAGGGTCAGGAAGTAGATCCCGCCCACAGCGGCTGCCACCGTGATCAGCGAAGGCCAGGGCCGGGTGAAGCCCTCGGCGTACTTCATGCCCATGGCGAAAGTGACTTCGAACCCGGCGGCGACCAGCAGAAACAGCCAGGCCATCTAGAACTCCCCGGCCAGCGCCAACAAGCGCTGCTCAGCCTCGGCGGCAGAGATTTCGAAGGTGCGCTCGGCGGACTCTTCGCCCTCGACAGCCACCACGGTGATGTCCGTGATGCCGATGAATCCGAGCACCGTGCGCAGTAGCGTGTCGGCATGGTTCATGGCCTCCAGTTCGCCGCCCGGGCCAAAACCGAAGCCGCCACGGCTCGTGACGATCAGGGCTTTTTTGCCCTGCACCAAGGGTTGGTATTGAGCCACGCCATTGTCCAGGGTGTGATCGAAGGTCACCCCGACGCGCACGATCTGATCGATCCAGGCCTTAAGGCCGCTGGGTACGCTGAAGTTGTGCATCGGCGTGGATATCAGCAACACATCGTGGCCAAGCAGTTCGCCAACCAATTCGTCGCTGAGCGCCAGGTCAGCCTGCATCGACAGCGGCCGAGCGTCGGGTTCGGGGTAAAACGCGGCGGCCACGAATGCCTCGTTGACCGGCGGAATCAGCGCCCGACCGACTTCGCGCCGGGTCAACTGTGAGTGTGGATGGCGGGCCTGCCAGGCCGACAGAAACACTTCGGCCAAACGGCGGGAGTGCGAGCGGTCACCACGGGGGCTGGCGTGAACAGCAAGAATTCTACTCATCTGTCTCTCCTCAGGGCTAAACTGAAACGGCTTGTGGCGTGCAGTTTGAAACTCGCCACCGTCCTCGTTCAAATGAGCAGAAATCAATCTGGATGAATTAATTTCATCCATGGAGTGTTGAATGTTTGCCTCTTTGCCGTTGACCGCCCTGCGCGCCTTCGAATCCGCCTCACGCCTGTTGAGCTTCAAGGCTGCCGCCGAAGAACTGTCAGTCACCCCGACGGCGGTGTCCCATCAGATCCGCTCTCTGGAGACCTGGCTCGGTGTGCCGCTGTTCGAACGCCTGCCACGTCAGGTGCGCCTGACCGAATGCGGCGAACGGCTGTTCCACAGCCTGCACGGGGCTTTTCTGGAGGTGGCTCAAAGCGTCGACACCTTGCGCCCGCAACGCAGCGGCGCCAGCCTGACGGTCTCCACAACCGCCGCCTTCGCCGCCCTGTGGCTGGTGCCACGGTTGGGACGCTTCTACGCTCGGCACCCGAACATCAATGTGCGCCTGGATACCCACTGCGAAGTCATCGACCTGCATCAGGACGCCAGTGTCGATCTGGTGCTGCGCTATAGCCTTGATGATTACCCCAACCTGTACGGTTTGTGCCTGTTCGACGAATCCTTCGGCGTCTATGGGTCGCCCGAACAAGTGACCCTGGCGTCGAGTCGCACACCTACGCTGATCAGTGTGCGTTGGCACAACTCCAGACTCTATGCCCACGGTTGGGAGGCCTGGTGCGCGCGATCCGGCGAAACCTGGTTGAGCGGCCGGCCCGCCGTGCGCGAATACGACGAAGAGCATTACGCCCTGCAAGCGGCGATTGCCGGCCAAGGCCTGGTGCTGGCGAGCAATATTCTGGTGTCGCAAAGCGTGGCCAGTGGTCTGTTGTTGCCGTACCGGGGGGAAATCCAGGTCGATGGCGCCGGCTACAGCGCACTGTGTGTGCCGGGGCGTGAGCGACATCCACCGGTTCGGGCGTTTTTTGCGTGGCTGCGTGAAGAGGCCTTGTTGTCCGGGCATGCTGTGCGCTGATCGGGCTTCGACACCCGCTCAAGTACTTTCAAGTTGAACGACAACTTAAGCTTCCTGCCATGAATTAAAAAACCACAAACACCAAATACAAATAAAACCTGAAGTTACAAACCCCAGCTAGACATTAAAACGAATGAACTTATTCTAACAGCCACAGCCAACCGGCTGTTCACATCAACAAGTAAAGGATTACTTTCATGCTACTTGAACAACGACTCGAATTTATTGATTCCCTGCCAACCTTGCCAGTCATCGCGCAGCGCTCGTTATTTTCACCGGCTGAATTTTCCGAAAAGCCTGAGCACGACATTAACAAACCAACCGCCAGTGCCATGCCTGACACCATCGATGCCTTCCTGCCGGGTGTTTCACAGGAAATCATCGACGACGTCAACTTGTGCAAACTGGTCATGCAAAACGCGGCCACCAAACTTTTCCCCGCAGATGCACAACTTTTCGAATGGTATCGCTACTATGTCGATGGTCTGAGCAAACTGGGCTGGGTGACTCAAAACAGGAACATCCAGGAAGTCACAATCAAGCGAGTTGGCCTGACGATGGATCAGGTGGCCCTGGAAGTGGCAGCAGGACTGATTGGCGCCAATGCCGCTCAAGTGCTGGCTAATGTTGCGAAAAAGGCCATTGAGGAGGTGCAGAAAAATCCCGGTGCCATTCAGATTTTTGACCGCAACACTAAGCTGGGCACTCAGGCAAAATTCGATATCGCACCCGTCTGGCTTGATAAGAACGGGCAAGCGAACATGGTCCTCAACTGCATCTCCCTGGATGCAAGGGAAAGCACCCGCGGCATCCTGTTCTGGAAGTCGACCCGCCAGTCCACCACGATAAAAACGGGCGCTGTGCGCACTTACCTGGACAATAAAGTTTTTTCCGGCCTGCGTGGTGATCTGTACAGGAAATTCAGCGACAGCGGCAAGAAGTTCATTGAAGACCTGCCTGACTTCTAACAGCGACCGACTTGTTTAAATCGGCCATAGCGCGCCGATTTAAACAATTTCTTGCGCCCACCTGCGCATAGGTAAAAACATGAAAAAAACAGCAATTGATACTTGGTTGATCAATGGCAACATAACGATTTTTTGCGGCTCACATACGGACAGCTTTAAAAAAGATATTCTAGCGTCCAGCCTGTTAGGCGAGCTGGTGGCAGCACAAAAAAGCAAAACCCGTGAAGTTTCCTGGCCCACTTATATAGATACCGTTCAAAAAATTGCCTGGACTGTCAATAGCAGGGAGACCCAGCAACTCGAGTTTGAAAACAGTAGTCTTTTGAATATTGTCGAACAAAGCGCCGGGAGTGCCCTGCCACAAAATGAGCGGCAAGCGCTGGCTAATGCGTTGGTTCAACTGGTCAATCTCCAGAGTGATTCGCCAGCGGCCAGGACAATCGTCGAAAAACTTCAGCAAAACGCTACGGTGACCAACACCACTCCGGATACGTTGGTTTCAACGGCTGTTCTGCTGACGATTATTCGCAACGATAAAACCGTGGTAACCCTGCAAGTGGCGTTCAAAACAGACCAAGAGATTACTATAGATATTCTCGAGCAGCCGGTTTTTAACAGCACCAACGAACACAAGACCAACATTTGGCTAATGAGTAGCGTGTTGGATGGACGCCAATACAATCGCGTAAGGGATGACGTCCTCAAGAAACTGGGTAACAGGATGGAAACGGAGCTATTGCAAATCCATGCGCCTACCGACTTGAGATGAAAATTCAAGCCTCGCAGGCCGTTCAAGCGCCCTGAATCGGGGCGCTTGAACACTGCTCACCGGCAACCTTCAGTTATTGACGGTCTTGGGCGCCTTGCCCGCCTTCATCTGCTCCAGCAATGGCGCGCACTGGTTCGGCTCCCCCCCACTCGGTGCCACCAGCGCCAGCAAACCTGCCGCCGGTGCGGCGATCACGCCCAGCGCCACCATCCCGGCTCCACGCAGCATCAACGGCACGGCCTTGACCCCGGCATCGGGCTTGATGAACTTGCCGCGCACATACAGCGGCGAACGCAATGAAATCAGGCGCCACCCCTTGGATTGCGGGGTGATGGTCAGGTCCAGCTGTTCAGTCGTCATGTTCGCGGTGCCGTCGATGTAGACGATGGCGTTCTCGGTGTCGAATACAAACAAGCGGGTACTCGCCAGGCCGGACTGGATGCCAAAATCGGCGGCTGCGCAGTTGATCTTCACTTCCTTGTCGCCAAAGATCTTGCCCACCACATAGTTGCCGACATTCAGGCCCGCCAGCTCCATCAATTCGCGACTGATGGCGCCATCGTTGATCAGCATTTTCAGATTGCCATTGGCACTGCCCAACAGTTTGGCCACCGAATTGCCACGCCCGCTGATATCAGCATCGCCGTTGAGCTCACCGAAACTGGTTTTCATCGGTTCAAAACCAGGGAACAACTGCTTGAGCTTGAAGCCCCGCGCCGTGAGCCTGGCCCGGCCTTCCAGTGGATCGGTGTGGCCGTTCAGGCGAATCTGCGCATCCAGCTTGCCCCCGGCCACGCCGAAGCGCAGCGGCTCGAGGCTGAGCACACCATCGGTGAGCAGCAGATGGGTATAGAGGTCATTGAACGGCAGTTTTTCGCTGTGCACGATGCGCTTGCCGGTGAACTCGACATCGGCGTCCATATCGCGCCAGCGATCGGTCTTGAACTCTTCGACCGGCAGCACTTTATCGGCCGGTTGTTTGCTGTCACCGCCTCGGGCCTTCTGTTCGGCGTTGGAGTCGGCACCAATCAGCGGTGCCAGGTCAGCGAACAGCAATTGATTGGACAACAGCGAGCCGCTGAGTTTTGGCCGTGGCTGTCTGGCCACGTAGGTCAGATTGCCATGGATGTCGCTTTCGCCGATCTTGCCGTTGAATTCCTCGTAGCGGAACACCGCGCCACCGGCCTCGTGCAACCTGGCAATCAGGTGGCCGTCGGTAGCATAGGGTGGCGTGTCCGGCAGGATCACGCCGGTCAGCGGGTAGAGGTTGCCCAGACTGGTACCGGCCAGTTTCAGACGCAGGTCCAGGGCGCCGAGATTCAGCGGATCGGTCAGGGTGCCGGCCAATTCGACGCTGGAGTCGGCGATCTTCACCTGAGCCTGAAGCGGAAACGGCCGTGTCGCGTCCTGCAGCGCCAACAACCCGCCGATCTTGCCCTGGCCCGCGAGTTTCTGGCCGTGATACTGGCCGTTGACCTTGAGGCCGAACGCATAATCCTGGGGCGACGAGCCCTTTTCCTGTGCGGTTTTCGCCGCTTTGTCGCCAACGATATCGCTGAACGGAACCGGTTTGCCCAAGGGGTCGATCAGCACATCGAGTTGAGTCTTCAGGCTCTGGTCGTCGAGGGTGACGTGGCCCTTGTCGAAACCGATCGCGCCGATATCCACCACCCAACTGGAAGGCTCGGCGTTCGGGTCCTTGGGATCGAACTGGAAGCTCCAGTTGGCGCGCCCGTCAGCCAGGCGTTGCAGCTCGGCATTCGGCTCGGTGAGGTCGATACGCGGGATCACCACCCGCTGCGCCAGCATTGCCAAGGGTGAAATACGCAGTTCTACTCGCTTGAGGGTGACCATCTGCGGTTGCCTCGACCAGTCCGGGTTGCCCAGGCTGAGGTCCTCGGCCACTACGTGGGGCCACGGCACCCAGGCGCACCAGCCGCTTTCATCGGGTTCGGGCCGCCAGACCACGGACAGGTTGCCGTTGATGGCAAAAGTGCGGTGCAGCTCTTCGGAAACTTTCGCGTTGAGCGGCGGTTTGATCCGGTTCCAATCGAAGAACACGATGATCAGTACCAGCACCGCCAACAAGGTAAGGAAAGAGGAAAGGGTCCAGACAAATGTCTTTTGAGTGCGCGTCATTGCACAGGGCTCCTGATACGACCGGGCGCCCCGACTGCGACGCACATGTGAAACGGTGAGCCGCAAGCGGCTCGCCATGAAGTCTAGGACTGATAAAAATCCGGCAGGTTTAATCGGTAGACAGATTCCGACCAGTCACACCGTGACCATATAGTCAATCAGCGTTACCTACCCCGCACTTTTGCATGTCTCTAGTGAGTCGAAAATACCCAAATCGGCGCCAGGTAGATCGCAGGAAACGTCCGGCCTAGAGCCTTCGCAGCAAACAATCAATTCCATTGATTATTACCATTGCGTTTATGAACTTTCATATCGACTTATCGAGAGTAGCATTGTTCTCGTACCCACTTTTTCGCCCTCCCAAGGAGCAAAACAATCATGAAACGCCAATTACTGCTTAGCCTTACCCTCTCGATGCTGGCCAGCACTGCCTTTGCCCTGCCAGCCGCTGATCAGGCCACGCCACAAGTGAAACAAAACCACTCGGTGTTCAGCCAGACCGTCGCCGAAGGCGGTAATGATCGCCTGAAAGAAAAAGGCCTGATCACTCAGGATGGCTCGGACCGCACCCCACAAGGCCAAACTCTCGCTGAAGGCGGTTCGGATCGCACTCCTCAAGGTCAAACCCTCGCTGAAGGGGGTTCGGATCGCACTCCTCAAGGCCAAACCCTCGCTGAAGGCGGTTCGGATCGCACCCCACAAGGTCAAACCCTCGCCGAAGGCGGTGGTGACCGTGTGATCGAACGCAACAGCGCCGCGAGCTAAGCCCCATGGCCGTCCTGAAAAAAAGCCCAATCCCCGGATTGGGCTTTTGACTTTTCAGCGGTCCGCTTGATAGATGCCACACTTCCCTGCTCGATCCCTCCACAGTCGTTCGACGCCGGCAAAGCCGATTTGCTAGAGTGCGCCGCGTCCCTGTCCAGAAAACACTCTTGCGATGCTGCCTCGCGCCGAACAGAAACAACAAACCCGTAACGCTCTGATGGATGCTGCCCGGCATCTGATGGATGGCGGCCGAGGATTCGGCAGCCTGAGCCTGCGTGAAGTGGCGAAAACCGCCGGTATCGTGCCCACCGGTTTCTACCGCCATTTTGCCGATATGAATGAACTGGGCCTGGTGCTGGTCAGCGAGGTCGGCCAGACCTTCCGCGAAACCATTCGCCTGGTACGACACAACGAATTCGTGATGGGCGGCATCATCGATGCCTCGGTGCGGATCTTTCTCGACGTGGTCAGCGCCAACCGTTCGCAGTTCCTGTTTCTCGCCCGCGAGCAATACGGCGGTTCGCTGCCGGTGCGCCAGGCCATCGGCCGCCTGCGTGAAGACATCAGTTCGGACCTGGCGGCGGACTTGTCACTGATGCCGAAGCTGCAGCATCTGGACATCGCCGACCTGAGTGTCATGGCGGACCTGATTGTCAAAAGCGTGTTCGCCACCCTGCCGGACATTATCGACCCGCCCGCCGAAGCCTTGCCCGAGCACCTGACACCCCAGGCAAAAATCACCCAGCAACTGCGGTTTGTCTTTATCGGACTCAAGCACTGGCAAGGGCTTGGCAGCACCGAGTAACTTTCTGTGGATGAAATCCCTGTGGGAGCGAGCTTGCTCGCGATGAGGGCATGACATCCACTCTCTATGTGACAGTTCCACCGCCATCGCGAGCTCGCGCCCACACTGAAACGCGTCGCATCATCTTGGTGCGTAAATCGGAAACAGCGCACCAACTTCACCCGATTACTCAACCCACACAAGTGCGCCCCACACTTCCGACAGCCATTTCCTACGCCTTCCCCCGATTGGCAAGCCCCTTGCTCTAGCCTGAGCATTGTCCATTGCTGGAAGCCTTCCGATGCTGGTGATTCATCGCAGAATCGACCTTCAACCCGTTTGGGCCGCTGAACTACACCTGACGTTCGAAGCCCGCAGCAAAAGCCGTTTGCGCTGTTTCAGTGCCGAGGGCGAAGACGTCGGGTTGTTTTTGCAGCGCGGCCAGCCACCGTTGCATGACGGCGAATGCCTGCAAGCCGAAGACGGGCGGATCGTGCGTGTCTGCGCCCGCCCCGAACAATTGCTCCACGTCACCTGCGCCAATGCCTTCGAATTGACCCGCGCGGCCTATCACCTGGGCAATCGCCATGTCGCCCTGCAAGTCGGCGACGGCTGGTTGCGCCTGCTCGACGATTACGTGCTCAAGGCCATGCTCGAACAACTCGGCGCCCATGCCGAGAACATCGAGGCGCCGTTCCAGCCGGAACATGGCGCCTACGGCGGCGGCCATCATCATTCGCGCCACGGCGATGAAAACTTCAACTACGCACCGAAACTGCACCAGTTCGGCGTCCGCCCATGAACCCGGCCTGGGCGCTGTTGCGCCTGGCCAGTCCGCAATTGCCGATTGGCGGCTACAGCTACTCTCAAGGGCTGGAAATGGCGGTGGACAACGGCCGGGTTCACGACCCCGACAGTGCGCGACGCTGGATCAGTGATCAGTTGCTGCTGAACCTTGCGCGTTTCGAAGCACCGCTGTTGCTCGCCCATTGCGTGGCCGCCAGCGAGGGAAACTGGGACGAATTGCTGCAACGCTGCGAGGAACACCGCGCCAGTCGCGAAACCCGCGAGCTGCATCAGGAGAGCCGGCAGATGGGCTACTCGTTGCAGCAATTGCTCAATGGCTTGCCGGAGCTTGACGAGCGAGCCCGTGCCTTCCTTGAACAACGCAGCGAGCCCCATCTGGCCCTGGGTTGGGCCTTGGCCGCGCGAGCCTGGCAGATCAGCCCGCAGGATGCATTGGCCGCATGGCTGTGGAGCTGGCTGGAAAACCAGTTGGCAGTATTGATGAAGACCTTGCCATTGGGTCAGCAAGCCGCCCAGCGCCTGACCAGCGACTTGTTGCCGCTACTTCAACAAGCCCAGCAGAACGCCGCTCAAGTCGATCCCGCTCATTACGGCAGCGCCGCTTTCGGCCTGTCCCTGGCGTGCATGGCCCATGAACGCCAATACAGTCGTCTGTTCCGTTCCTAGGGCCTTTTATTTTGGAGAGTCACATGAACACACAACCCCTGCGTGTCGGTATCGGCGGCCCGGTCGGCTCCGGCAAAACCGCCCTGACCCTGGCCCTGTGCCTGGCCCTGCGCGAGCGCTACAACCTGGCCGTGGTGACCAACGACATCTACACCCGCGAAGACGCCGACTTTCTGGTGCGCAACGAAGCCCTGGCGCCGGAACGCATCATTGGCGTGGAAACCGGCGGCTGCCCGCACACGGCCATCCGCGAAGACGCCTCGATCAACCTCGAAGCCGTGGATCAACTCAATCGCCGCTTTCCGGGGCTGGACCTGATTCTCGTGGAGTCCGGGGGCGACAACCTTTCCGCGACTTTCAGCCCGGAACTGTCCGACCTGACGATCTACGTGATCGACGTCTCGGCCGGCGACAAGCTGCCGCGCAAGGGTGGACCAGGGATCTGCAAATCCGACCTGCTGGTGATCAACAAGATCGACCTCGCGCCGCTGGTCGGTGCCTCGCTGGAGATGATGAACACCGACACCCAGCGCATGCGCAATGGTAAGCCGTTCGTTTTCAGCAATCAGAAAACCGGCCAGGGTCTGGAACAGATCATCGCCTTCATCGAACGCCAGGGTTTGCTGAACGCGGCCTGATCACGACTTCAACAAGGAAGCTTATCCATGACACTCAAACGCATTCTCGGCGCTCTGACTCTGTTGCTGACTCCGGCCCTGGCCTTCGCCCATCCGGGGCACGGCGACAACGGCTTGATCGCCGGCATCAGCCATCCGCTTGGCGGTCTCGATCACTTGCTGGCGATGCTCGCGGTCGGTCTGTGGGCCGCACAGCAACAAGGTGCCGCACGCTGGGTGCTGCCGTGTACCTTTGTCGGCACCCTGTTGATCGGCGGGATACTGGGTTTTGAAGGGCTCAACCTGCCAGCACTGGAAAGCGCGATTGCCGCATCGGTACTGGCGTTAGGCCTGGCGGTGGCGTTAGCAGTGCGTCCGCCGTTGGTGATGGCGGTGGGTGCGACGGCGTTGTTTGCGCTGTTTCATGGGGTCGCCCATGGGCTGGAACTGCCGGACATGTCCAGTCCGTGGACCTATGCCGCTGGTTTCGTAGCGGCCACAGCAGCGTTGCATGCAGCAGGTTATGCGCTGGTGCGGGTGTTGCCGCGGGCCGCAGCACCGCTGGTTCGACTGGCGGGTGCGGCATCGGCGGCGACCGGGGTGTGGTTGCTGGCGGGTTGATTCTCTAGCGTCTGTGAAGGCCTCTTCGCGGGCAAGCCCGCTTCTACAGGTATTGCGCGAATCCTGTGGGAGCGGGCTTGCCCGCGAAGGCGGCCTGACAGACACCGCGATGCTCAGGCCTGCTAACATGTCGCGCAATCGCCCCTGCCGTGACGACGCCAGCCAATGCCGCCTGTTTCCCGCTCCGCCTCTCAGCCTGAATTGACCGCCCTGTTCGCCTCGGTGCAACAGCACTTCCTGAACGTCATCGTGCCGCTCTGGCAAGGCCCGGGATGGAACGCCGACATGGCGTTGCCTTATGAAGCGCTGGATGCCGGACACCAACCGCTGCCACCGCAACGCTACCGGGCCATGGCCTGTGCGCGACAGCTGTATCTGTTTGCCAGCCTGATCGGTCAGGTGCAGGGCGCCGAAGAGCGTGCCGCCGCGTTGTTCCGCTCGTTGCAGCGGCACTTCCACGATGCCGAGCATGGCGGCTGGTTCTATAGCGTCGATGCACAAGGGGCGCCACTGGACCCGCGCAAAGACCTCTACACCCACGCCTTCATCCTGTTCGCCTGCGCCCATTACTGGGACAAGGTTCGCGAGCCGCTGGTGGAGTCGGTACTCAACGCCTCGCTGGAGGTGATTGCACAGCGTTTCGCCACCGACGACGGTCTGTACGAAGCCACGCTCGACCGCGACTGGGCATCTCTGGACAGCGGCCCTTTGCAAAACCCGCTGATGCACCTGGCCGAAGCATTCCTCGCCACACTGGAAGTCCGTGAAGACCTCGACGTGCAACAGGCGCTCGTCGAGTTATGCACAGCCATGCACGCGCGCTTCATCGATCCGCAACACGGTGTGTTGATGGAAAAGCCGCTGGGGTCTGTGGATAACTGGTTTGAACCGGGGCATCAGTTCGAGTGGTATTTCCTGCTGGAATCCTCGCCGCTGCTATGTAATTCGACGCTGCACGCCGATCTGGAGCGGGCCTTCGCCTTTACCGAGCACATGGGCGTCGATCAGCCGACTGGCGCTGTGCGGGCGATGCTCGACTTCGGACCGGATGGCGGCGTCCGGGACGCCACGCAGCGTATCTGGGCCCAGGCTGAATACCTGCGCGCATTGACGCTGCGCCCGCACAGCGAAGCCGATGTGCTGCGCCAGTTACAGGCGTTGCAGCAGCGCTGGCTGCATGCCGGCGGCTGGTACGAATGCCGTGAGGAACAGGGTGAAGTCAGCCGCCGCGACATGCCGTCGACCACGCCCTATCACCTGGCAACCTGCTATCGCGGGTTGGTGCAATATCTCGGCTGACCTTGTGGTGAGGGGGCAAGCCCCTCGCCGCAATTAAGACTTACGCTCGATAGCAAACCCGGCCCAGGTCTGGCTCACCGGCATCAGCTCCAGGCTGTTGATGTTGATGTGCGCAGGCGCATTGAGTACCCAGAAAATGGTCTCGGCGATGTCTTGCGGCTGAATCGGCTCGGCACCGGCGTAAGTGGCGTTGTAACGCTCCTGGTCCCCGGCAAAACGCACCAGCGAGAACTCACTCTCGCACAGGCCCGGCTCGATGTTGCTGACCCGTACGCCCGTGCCTTGCAAATCGCAGCGCAGGTTCAGGGAGAACTGTTTGACGAACGCCTTGGTCGCGCCATACACATGGCTGCCCGGGTACGGATAGTTGCCGGCGATGGACCCCAGGTTGACGATGCCGGCACCACGACCGCGGGCGATCAGGCGCGGCAACAGCAGACGGGTGCTATACATCAGGCCTTTGACATTGGTATCGACCATGGTGTCCCAATCGTCCAGGTCGCACTTGGGGGCCGGATCGACGCCCAGGGCCAGGCCGGCGTTGTTGATCAACCCGCGCAGTTTGGCGAAGGATGGCGGGAGACCGGCAATCGCCTCTTCCATCGCCTTGCGATCACGCACATCGAGCACCAGGCCATGGACTTCGGTCTGCTTCGACAGCTCGGCGCACAGCGTATTGAGGCGCTCTTCACGACGACCAGTCAGCACCAGTTTCCAGCCGGCCTCGGCAAAACGACGGGCACAGGCTTCACCAAAACCGGAAGTCGCGCCGGTAATAAACAGGGTGTTGGACATCGTGTTCTCCTTGCTTCGGCTGATCGCCAGCCATTGGAATAGAAAATCAGCGGGCAGCATGCCCGGCCACGCTCATACCGGCAACCTTTGCGCCGCAGGCTGCGACCCTTTGATCTTGCCCTGCGCCTGTGGAAAAGATCGCAGCCTGCGGCAGCTCCTACGTTTATCGCACTTTCTGTATAAAAATCGATCAATCCTTGCAAACCCTCGACCAGTGTGGCCTGTAGCCATGTGCGCGCACGTTATCCACAGGCCGGTCCACAGTCTTTGGGGGCAAGTGGAAAAGCTGCAGGCCGCTATCCACAAGGCTTTGCGTGGGGTTTTAAAACTTTTTTGCTTGACCCTCAACCACCTGCTGTGTAGCCCATGGCCATTTTCATGACTGACGGGTCAAACCCGCGATGGCGCCAAGCCAGTAACCACGGCCTTCAGCCGGGTCTTTCCAGAGTTTAGTCACAGACTTATCCACAGGCTTGCCCATGCCGATTCCACGCACTTTCGTCCCGAACAAAAAGGTTGACAAAGCAGCCTTGAAGTTGCGCAAAAGCACCTGTTCAAAAAACAACCACACCTCTACAAGCCACGACTTTAAAGGCCTCCAGCCAGCTACTCCCACGTTATTCACAGCCGGCTCCACAGCAAACGGGGACAAGTCAAAACTGTGACAAAACAACTATTTGCAGCGGCTTTATGTCGCGCTTCGCGAGCTTTGGAATATTGTTTTCCACAATCTCCCTGAATGCCGCCACCGAACCCTGTAGGAGCGAGCTTGCTCGCAATGGGCGTCAACGATAACGCGAACATTCTGGATGAACGCGTTGCCCTAGAGACCTTCGCGAGCAAGCTCGCTCCTACAGGGGGATTAACTGGATTGGAGATGTAAAAAAGCCCCGACGATTGCGCGCCGGGGCTTGTGCACAACAAAGCAGACTCAGTGCCCGCCGAGATAGGCGTTACGCACGTCCTCGTTGACCAGCAACTCCTTGCCGGTACCCGTCATGCGGATTTCGCCGTTGACCATCACGTACGCCCGGTCCGACAACCGCAGGGCGTGGTTGGCGTTCTGCTCCACCAGAAAGATGGTCATGCCGGTCTTGGCCAGTTCCCGCAGTGTCGCGAAGATCTGTTTCACCACAATCGGCGCCAGGCCCAGGCTCGGTTCATCCAGCAGCAACAACTTGGGCCGGCTCATCAGTGCCCGGGCGATGGCGAGCATTTGCTGCTCGCCGCCAGACATGGTCATCGCCCGCTGGGTGCGCCGCTCTTCGAGCCGCGGGAACAGCTCGAACATGCGTTGCATGTCTTCCTTGGCGTGCTTGTCACCGATAGGGATGGTGCCCATCAGCAGGTTCTCCTCGACGGTCATGTCGGGAAACACCCGCCGCCCTTCCGGCGATTGCGCGATGCCATTGGAGGCTATGTAGTGGGACGACTTGTGGGTGATGTCCACACCCTGATAAAGGATCTGCCCGTCCGCCGCTCGCGGCTGGCCGAAGATCGACATCAGCAGGGTCGACTTGCCGGCACCGTTGGAGCCGATCAGGCTGACGGTTTCCCCTTCCTTGATGTGCAGCGAGACTTTCTTCAGGGCCTGGATCGGCCCGTAAAACACATCCAGTTCCTTGAGTTCGAGGATGGGTTTGCTCATAGCACCACTTCCTCTTCATCGGCGCCCAGGTAGGCCGCAATCACTTTCGGGTCGTTACGAATCGCATCAGGTCCGCCCTCGGCGATGACGATGCCGTGGTCCAGCACCACGATGTGATCGGAAATGCTCATTACCATGCCCATGTCGTGTTCGATCAGCACCACGGTCAGATCGTGCTCGTCGCGCAGCAGCCGGATCATCGCGCTCAGCGCTTCGGTTTCCTGGGGGTTGAGGCCGGCGGCCGGCTCGTCAAGGCAGATGATCTGCGGACGGGTGCACATGGCACGGGCGATTTCCAGGCGGCGTTGCTGGCCGTAGGACAGTTCACCGGCCAGGCGGTTGGCGCAATCCACCAGGTCCACTACCTCCAGCCAGTAGAACGCGTGGTCCAGCGCATCGCTTTCGGCCTTGCGGTAGCCCTTGGTATTGAGGATGCCGGCCAGCATGCTGCGGTTGACCCACATATGCTGTGCCACCAGCAGGTTTTCCAGCACCGACATTTCCTTGAACAGACGAATGTTCTGGAACGTACGCGCCAGCCCGGCACGGTTCACCAGGTGGGTGCCGCCGAACGCCTTGTAGAACAGCCGACTGGCGAACGATTTAGGCGACACGAAATCGATCGGCTTGAACGATTCGCCCAGCAATTTGATGACGTTCGTCTGCTGACCACGCACATTGAGTTCGATCTTGCCGCCGGAGGCCTTGTAGAACCCGGTCAGGCAGTTGAACACCGTGGTTTTGCCGGCGCCGTTGGGCCCGATCAGAGCGAAGATCGAATTGCGGTGGACTTTCAGGCTGACATCGTTCAACGCCTTGATGCCGCCGAAGTGCATCATCAGCTTTTCGACACTGAGTACGACTTCGCTCATGGCGCTACTCCTTTACGCGGGGTCACACCGGTGCGGCTGATCCGAATCAGGCCGCGCGGTCGCCAGATCATCATCAATACCATCAGGATGCCGAACAGCAGCACGCGGTATTCGGCGAAGCCACGCAGCAGTTCCGGAGCCACGGTCAGCACGAATGCCGCGATGACGACACCGATGGTCGAGCCCATGCCGCCGAGTACCACGATGGCAAGGATCAGCGCCGACTCAAAGAAAGTGAACGACGTCGGATTGACGAAGCCCTGGTAAGTGGCGAAGAACACCCCGGCCAGCCCGGCAGTCGAAGCGCCGATGGTGAATGCCGAGAGCTTGACCAGTACGTGGTTCAGGCCCATGGAGCGGCAGGCGATTTCGTCTTCGCGCAGGGCTTCCCAGGCGCGGCCAACCGGCATGCGGGTCAGGCGATGCTTGATGTGCAGCACGGCCAGGACCACCAGGAACAACACGGCGTAGATGAAGTAATACTTCACGTCAGGGTTGTAGGCGATACCGAAGAACTCATGGAACGGCACCCCGCCTTCTTTCGCCCTTTTTCCGAACTCGATGCCGAAGAAGGTTGGCAATGGCGCTGCCATGCCATTCGGGCCGCCGGTCAGGGACAGCCAGTTATTGAGGATCAACCGAATGATTTCACCGAAGCCCAGGGTCACGATCGCCAGATAGTCACCGTGCAGACGCAGCACCGGGAAACCCAGGATGCAACCGGCCAGGCCGGCGGTGATCGCCGCCAGTGGTAACACGGTCCAGAAACCCAGCCCCAGGTACTGATAACCGAGCGCCAGGCCGTAGGCGCCGATGGCGTAGAACGCCACGTAACCCAGGTCGAGCAGGCCGGCCAGGCCGACCACAATGTTCAAACCCAGCCCCAGCAATACGTAGATCAGCCCGAGGATGACCACGCCCAGCAGGTAGGAGTTGGAGAAAAACGGGAACACCACGGCAATCACGATGACCAGCGGGATGACCCAGCGCAACCGGGATTTGTAATCAGGCGCCAGTACATGAACCCCGGAGCCGGTGGTTTCAAAGCCCTCGAGAACTCTCAGGCCCTTTGGGGTTTGCAGGAACAGGCTCAAGGCAAAACGACCGGCCATGACAATAGCGACAATCCAGGCCACGCGAGTGGGCTGCAAGTTGAAGCCGTAGCCGTCGAGGACGATGCCGACAATCGGGCCGAACACAATCAGGGCCACGAGGCCGGCAAGAATCGCGTCAACCAGACTTCTTTTGATATCAATGGTTTTTTCAGTGGTTGAAGACATCGCTTACACCTTCGACACAAGAGGACGGCCAAGCAGGCCTTGGGGCCGAAAGACCAGAACGAGAACCAGCAGCGAGAAGCTGAAGACGTCTTTGTAGTCCGAGTTGACCAGGCCGGAGAACAGCGACTCGGAGATGCCAAGGATGATCCCGCCGAGCATGGCGCCAGGCAGCGAGCCAATCCCGCCGAGCACCGCGGCGGTGAACGCCTTGATGCCGATGACAAAGCCTGCATAGAAGTCGAACGTGCCGTAGTTCATGGTGATCAGCACGCCGGCCAGGGCCGCCATCGCTGCACCAATGATGAACACGTACGAAATGATGCGGTCGGTGTTGATCCCCAGGATCGAGGCCATCTTGCGGTCTTGCTGGGTTGCGCGGCACATGCGGCCGAGCTTGGTGTACTTGATGACATAGGTCAGCAGGCCCATCCCGACAAACGCTGCAATCAGAATGAAGATCTTGGTGTAAGTGAGCTGGACGAAGCCGGTCCCGACGTCTACTCGCAATGCACCGGTCAGCAGCGTCGGAACGCCTTGTTGGCGGGCACCCTGGGCGATCTGTGCATAGTTTTGCAGGATCAGCGAGATGCCGATGGCGCTGATCAGTGGTGCCAGTCGGGTGGAGTTACGCAGGGGTTTGTAGGCAACACGCTCGATGACCCAGCCATACACCGCCGTGACGACGATGGTGAAGATCAGTGTGCCGAGCATCAATAGAGGGAAGGATTCAATACCGAAGTATGCCAGCAGAGCCAGACTGATTGCCGCGAGGTAAGCGGAAATCATGTAAACCTCGCCATGGGCGAAGTTGATCATGCCAATGATGCCATAGACCATTGTGTAGCCGATGGCGATCAGGCCATAGACCGACCCGAGGGTCAGGCCGTTGACCAGTTGCTGCAGGAAAATACCATCCATAACGCAATCTCACGCAATGAGAACCTGCACAGGTGGCTGTGCGGTTCTTCTAAGGAAAATACAGATTTACGTCGGAGCAATGTCAGCCACGATCAGGTAGCCCACCACCGCCCCCCTGTAGGAGCTGGCTTGCCAGCGAAAGCGCTGTATCAGCCAACATTGATGTCGACTGATCTGGCGCATTCGCGAGCAAGCTCGCTCCTACAAGGATCAATGGGGTTCAGCCGATCAAGTCAGCCCTTACTTCTGTTTTTCCAGCTGATGATATTTGCCTGTCGCGTCCCACTCGTAAACCACGTAGTCGGACACTTTCAGGTCGCCCTTGCTATCCCATGTCTTCTCGCCCATGACGGTCTTGACCGGGTTTTTCTTCAGCCAGGCAGCAGCGTCTTCGCCCTTGTTGGACTTGGCGCCGTTGAAGGCTGCGGCCAGGGTCTGGACCGAAGCGTAGGCGTACAGGGTGTAGCCTTCAGGTTCGGTGCCAGCCTTGCGGAAAGCGTCTACCACAGTCTTGCTGTCTGGCAGCAGGCGTGGGTCGGCGCCGAAGGTCATCAGTACGCCATCAACGTTCTGCGGGCCACCGGCGGTGGTCACCAGTTCGTCAGTCACGATGCCGTCATCGGACATGAACTTGACGTCTTTGAGGCCCTGTTCACGCAGTTGCCGAACCAGTGGACCGGCTTCCGGGTGCAAGCCGCCGAAGTAGACCACGTCGGCACCGGCCGCACGGATCTTGGTGACGACGGCACTGAAGTCTTTCTCGCCGCGGGTCAGCCCCTCGTACAGCACAGGCTTCACGCCGCGTTTTTCCAACTGAGCCTTGGTGGCGTCCGCCAGCCCCTGACCATAGGTGTCCTTGTCGTGCAGTACGGCGACTTTCTTGCCCTTGAGCATGTCGACGATATAGTCGCCAGCCACGATACCTTGCTGGTCGTCACGCCCGCACATGCGGAACATGGCACTCAGGCCGCGCTCGGTGACCTTGGGGTTGGTGGAACCCGGGGTGATCGTGATGATGCCGGCTTCGTCGTAGATCTCGGAGGCCGGGATGGTCGACGAGGAGCAGAAGTGGCCTACCACACCAACGACTTTCTTTTCGGTCAGGTCCTTGGCGACTGTCACAGCCTGCTTCGGTTCGCAGGCGTCATCGCCCTTGACCAGTACGATTTTTTCCCCGTTCACGCCGCCCGCTGCGTTGACCGCGTCGGCCGCCGCTTGTGCACCCTTCATGTACTGTTCGCCAAATGCCGCGTTGGCGCCCGTCATTGGTCCCGCTACGCCGATCTTGATGTCAGCCTGGGCAAACGCAGAAACACCCAGCGCAGTTGCCACTGCGAGGGCCAGAAAGCCTTTCTTGTAAAACGTCTGGGACATGAGGTGGTGCTCCATGGTTTTTTTAATTGGCACTGCGATTTCACTGAATGCTCAGAGCAAGGGCCGTGCCATCGGTTTTTTATTCTGAAAAAAGTCGCTGCTTTCTTGTTATTTCGACTGTTTCGGGCCCATTTTCATTGGGCGTGCAACCGTCTAGACCGCGGAAGGTAAAACCATTATTTTTCTGAGGCGCAACCCGCCTGCGCCATCATTGCAACCGCGGCTTTAAACGACGTGCAACCAGCCTGTAACAACGTGCGTCACCGAAGTGCACACTGCTGGTGCGGGACTGCTACAACCCGCACCACTACAGGCTAGCCGCAGATCGAAAAAGCGCCGCTTCCCACTGCAAAAATCAACCTTCAGATCACGATCCGCAGGCACTGGCCTGCGTGATACAGCGAGAATCCCGCCTCATACAGACAGCTGCGCAACCCCGCCCCGGCCAATGGCTGCATGGGCGCGAAAGGAATCGGTAGCGATTGAGGATTTCCGTTACACAGGTAATCGGCGAAGGCCTTGCCGACCACCGTTCCCGTGGTTACGCCCCGCCCGTTGTAGCCGGTGACTGCCACCAAACCGGGCGCCGGTTCGAACAGGCGCATCAAATGATCAGGGGTGAAGGCGATGCAACCGGTCCAGGTGCACTCCCATTCCACCGGCTTTAGGTACGGGAAATAATGTTGCTGTACCCGATCGGCCCAGGCCTTGAGAAACCAGGCGGGTTTCCGATTGCCATTACCGAGACTGCCCAGCAGCAGGCGTCCGTCTTTATCCCGACGAATGCTGCTCAGGACCTGTCGGGTGTCCCAGGAACCCTGGCCGCCGGGAAGAATTTGCCGAGCGGCCTCTTCGGTCAGCGGGACCGAAGCCACCTGGTAGTAATACCCGGGGAAGAAATTGCGCCGCAGTTCCGTCCAGTCGCCTTCGGTGTAGGCATTGGAGGCAATCACCACTTTCTCGGCCATGACCGAACCCTGGGCGGTTTGCACTGACCAACGCTGGCCCTGACGTTCGAGTCGGGTGACCGGGGAATGATCGAACAATTGACCGCCCAGGCCGATGGCCGCTCTGGCCAGCCCCGAGGTATAGGCCATCGGGTTGAGCGTACCGGCACGGCGATCGAGCAGCGCAGCGGCGATCTTTTTCGTGCCCGTGGCTTGTTCGCAGGCCTGACCGGTCAATAACTCTACCGGCGCCCCGCGGCGTTTCCATTGTTCTTCACGACTGCGCAAGTCGGCTTCGCCACGGGCATTGTGCGCCATGTGCAGCGTGCCTTCGCGGCGCAACTGGCAATCGATGTCGTACTTGTCCACAAGGCTGAACACCAGGGAGGGTGCAGCACCCAGCATGCGGTTGAGTTGACTGCCGACTTGGGTACCAAACCCGGCTTCGATCTCGTCCGGTGGAATCCACATCCCGGCGTTGACCAGCCCGACGTTGCGCCCCGAACCACCGTGACCGGCGCGATGGGCCTCCAGCACACAAACGGTCTTGCCTTGCTCCAGCAGATGTACCGCCGCCGACAGACCGGTAAAACCGGCGCCGATGACGCAGACATCCACCGTGACCTCACCCTTGAGGGCCGAATTGTCCGGCCTTTGCGGCGTCAGGTTTTCCCACAGACACTCTTCGCGTAACGGCATTGCCAGACTCCAACAGAAACCTAACAAACAACAAGAGCTTCGCTGGCAAGCCAGCTCCTACAGAAGTTTGCAATGCCCTGTAGGAGCTGCGGTGCGGCGTTCCGACTTGCCAGCGAAGGGGACCATCAGTCGAACGTAATGCCCTGCGCCAGCGGCAACTCCAGCGAATAGTTCACGGTGTTGGTCTGGCGGCGCATGTAGCCGCGCCATGCATCGGAGCCGGACTCACGACCACCGCCGGTTTCTTTCTCGCCACCAAACGCACCACCGATTTCCGCGCCGCTCGGGCCGATATTGACGTTGGCGATGCCGCAGTCGCTGCCCACCGCCGACATGAACTGCTCGGCTTCACGCACGTCGGTGGTGAAGATGCACGAGGACAGGCCTTGTGGCACGGCGTTGTTCAGGCGCAGGGCTTCCTGGAAATCGCTGTAACCGACCACGTACAGGATCGGGGCGAAGGTTTCGTGGCAGACCACATCGCTCTGCTCCGGCATTTCGACGATGGCCGGCGACACGTAGTAGGCATTCGGGAACTTGTCTTGCAGCTGACGCTCACCACCGAACACCCGACCGCCTTCGCTCAGGGCCTGTTCCAGCGCGTCCTGCATGTTGTCGAAGCTTTGTTTGTCGATCAGCGGGCCGACCAGGTTGCCTTCCAGCGGATGGCCGATACGCACCTTCGAGTACGCGGCTTTCAGGCGGGTGACGATTTCTTCCTTGACCGATTCATGGGCGATCAGGCGGCGCAAGGTGGTGCAACGCTGGCCGGCGGTGCCGACGGCGCTGAACAGGATCGCGCGAACGGCCATGTCCAGGTCGGCGCTCGGGCCGAGGATCATCGCGTTGTTGCCGCCCAGTTCCAGAATGCTGCGGGCGAAGCGCGCGGCGATTTTCGGCGCCACTTCACGGCCCATGCGGGTGCTGCCGGTGGCGCTGACCAGCGCGACACGCGGATCATCGACCAGGGCTTCGCCGGCATCGCGACCGCCAATAATCACCTGGCTCAGGTGGGCTGGCGCGTCGCTGAAATTCTTCAGTACACGATCGAACAGCGCCTGGCAGGCCAGTGCGGTCAGTGGCGTCTTTTCCGACGGTTTCCATATCACCGGATTGCCGCAGACCAGCGCCAGCGTAGCGTTCCAGGCCCAGACCGCGACCGGGAAGTTGAACGCACTGATCACGCCGACGACGCCCAGCGGATGCCAGGTTTCGCGCATGTGGTGGCCAGGACGCTCGGAGGCGATGGTCAAACCGTACAGCTGACGGGACAGGCCGACGGCGAAGTCGCAGATGTCGATCATTTCCTGAACTTCACCCAGGCCTTCCTGGGTGATCTTGCCGGCCTCCCAGGACACCAGCTCGCCGAGATCGGCCTTGTATTCACGCAGGATGTCACCCAGTTGCCGCACCAGCTCGCCACGGCGCGGCGCCGGAACCTTGCGCCACAATTCGAACGCATGATCTGCGCGACTGATGTGCTGCTCGACTTCAGCAGCGCCTTCCCAGTTCACGGCAGCGATCCTGCTGCCATCGATCGGCGAGTGCACCGGCACTTTGCCGTTCTGGTACAGGGCCGGGTTCACACCTAGACGATCAAGCAATGCGGCAACCATGGGTCACTCCTCAAGCAAAAGACAGAACACGTGCAGCCGGAAATTCACGGCTGATCAGACCTGTAGTTTTAGCTGCCCGGAGGTTACTCAACAAACGACCATTAAGAGAGATATCATTCCGTTTATTCATGCTGTGCATTGCTGGCAATAAGAAACAAGAACCAAGGACCGCCCATGCTGAATAAACGCTACTTGCCATCGATCGCTGCGTTGCAGTGCTTCGAGGCCGTCACCCGGCACTTGAGCTTCACCCGGGCCGCCGAAGAGTTGAACCTGACCCAAAGCGCCGTGAGCAAACAGGTTGCGCAACTCGAAGAGCTGTTGCAACACCTGCTGTTTCGCCGGGTGCGCCGCCGCCTGCAGATGACGCCGGCGGGCGATCTGTATCTGGTTGAGGTGCGAAAAATCCTCACGCAGGTCGAGATGTCGACCCATTACCTGCGTTCCTACGGTGGCGAAACAGAAGTCCTGCGGGTTTCGACGCCTCCCACCTTCGGCGCACGCTGGCTGGTGCCGCGCCTGAAAGGCTGGCGTCTGCGGCACCCGTCGATCCACCTGGACCTGTGCAGCGAGCAGGAAGCCGACGATCTGCTGCAAGGTCGCAGCGACCTGGCGTTCTACTTCGGCCAGGGTTCGCGACCCGGCACCGAATGCCTGAAGCTGTTCGGCGAAGAGCTGGTGCCGGTATGCGCCCCGGGCAGCCTGCCGGACACGCCGTTCACCGATCCGACGCAACTGTCCGATCTGGTACTGCTGCAAAACGCCTCCCGCCCCCAGGCCTGGCACGACTGGTTCGAGCATCAGGGCTACCACACCGAGCACAGCTACCACGGCCCGCGTTTCGAAACCTTTTACATGTGCATCCGCGCCGCCCAGGTCGGTTGCGGCGTGGCGTTGCTGCCGCGCTTTCTGGTGGAAGAGGAACTGGCCGATGGCAAGCTGGTCATTGCCTGGCAGCATGCAATGCCCAGTACGGACGCGTACTACCTTGCATACCCGGAGCACTCGGCGGAAGTGCCCAAGGTGCGGGACTTCGTGAAGTGGATGCTGGAGCAGATCGATAGCCCGGAGGCGACCTGATGGATGCCATCGCTTTGTTGTAGGAGCTGGCTTGCCAGCGAAGGCGGACTTTCAGTCAACATTGTTTTTGGATGTGCTGGCCTCTTCGCTGGCAAGCCAGCTCCTACAAGGACCGGGTTCAGTCTAAAAAATGCTGGTAATCCCTGTCCCTGATATGCGCCACTAACGCCATTGATCAATACCGCTGCAACGCTGGAGATTCCCGTTATGAGCGAGAGTGTGTTTGCCGATCGCATCGTGCAGAACCTGCTCGACACCGACTTCTACAAACTGACGATGATGCAGGCGGTGCTGCACAACTACCCGAACGTCGAAGTCGAATGGGAGTTTCGTTGCCGTAACGGTGAGGACTTGCGCCCATACCTGGCGGAAATCCGTTTCCAGATCGAGCGCCTGGCCGAACTGAGCCTGAGCGCCGATCAATTGAGCTTTCTGGAGCGCATCAGCTTCCTGAAGCCGGACTTCCTGCGCTTTCTCGGGTTGTTCCGCTTTAACCTGCGTTACCTCTACACCGGCATCGAAAACGGTGAGCTGTTTATCCGCCTGCGGGGCCCCTGGCTGCATGTGATCCTGTTCGAAGTGCCACTGCTGGCGCTGGTCAGCGAGGTGCGCAACCGCTATCGCTACCGCGAAGTCGTGATGGAGCAGGCCCGCGAGCAGCTCTACCGCAAGTTCGACTGGCTGAGCGCCAATGCCAGCAGCGATGAATTGTCCGAATTGCAGGTGGCCGATTTCGGCACGCGCCGTCGCTTCTCGTATCGCGTGCAGGAAGAAGTAGTGAATGTGCTCAAGCATGACTTCCCCGGGCGCTTCGTCGGCACCAGCAACGTGCATCTGTCCCGGGAGCTGGACATGAAACCGCTGGGCACCATGGCCCACGAATGGATCATGGCGCACCAGCAACTCGGCCCACGGCTGATCGACAGCCAGATTGCTGCACTCGATTGCTGGGTCCGCGAATACCGTGGTCTGCTGGGGATTGCCCTGACCGACTGCATCACCATTGATGCCTTCCTCGGCGATTTCGATCTGTTTTTCGCCAAGCTTTTCGACGGTTTGCGCCACGATTCAGGCGACCCGGTATTGTGGGCGGAAAAAGCCATCGCCCACTATCACAAGCTCGGCATCGACCCGATGAGCAAGACGCTGACGTTCTCCGACAGCCTGACATTGCCCAAATCCCTGGAGATATTCCGGGCGCTGCGCGGTCGGATCAATGTCAGCTTCGGCATCGGCACCAACCTGACCTGTGATATTCCGGGTGTCGAACCGATGAGCATCGTGCTTAAAATGGCCGCCTGCAACGGCCAGCCGGTGGCGAAGATCTCCGACGAGCCAGGCAAGACACACTGCAAAGACCCGAATTTCGTCGCTTACCTGCGACACGTTTTCCAGGTTCCTGCCGCCCTTTCAAGTACATCAAGCAAGGAGTGAATTCATGCAAGCCGTACAGCGTGAGATTGCTGAACAGCTCAAGGTCCAGCCGCCATTCGCCGACGAAGCCGCCCTTGAGGCCGAAGTCGCCCGGCGGGTGACTTTCATTCAGGACTGCCTGGTCAACTCAGGGCTCAAGACCCTGGTACTGGGCATCAGTGGCGGTGTCGACTCCCTGACCGCAGGCCTGCTGGCCCAACGGGCCGTCCGTGAACTGCGCCAGCGCAGCGGTGATGCCGCCTATAAATTCATCGCCGTGCGCCTGCCCTACGAAACCCAGTTCGATGAGCACGATGCCCAGGCGTCGGTGGATTTCATCAAACCGGACGAGTGCCACACCGTGAACATCGGCCCGGCGGTCAAATCCCTGGCCAATGAAGTGGCGGCCTTCGAAGGCAAACATGCGGTGTCGGTGGACTTCGTGCTCGGCAACACCAAGGCGCGCATGCGCATGGTCGCCCAGTACACCATCGCCGGCGCAACCCAGGGCCTGGTCATCGGCACCGATCACGCGGCGGAAGCGGTGATGGGTTTCTTCACCAAGTTCGGTGACGGTGCCTGCGACCTGGCGCCATTGAGTGGCCTGGTGAAAAACCAGGTCCGCGCCATCGCCCGCAGCTTCGGCGCGCCGGAATCGCTGGTAGAGAAAGTCCCGACCGCCGACCTTGAGGACCTGTCGCCCGGCAAACCGGACGAAGCCTCCCACGGCGTGACCTACACCGAGATCGACGCCTTCCTGCATGGTGAGCCGGTGCGTGAGGAAGCGTTCAAGATCATTGTTGATACCTACAACAAGACCCATCACAAGCGGGTTATGCCGTTTGCGCCTTAATTGGTGATGGAATGAAAAAGCCCGCTCAGGAGTGATCCTCAGCGGGCTTTTTCTTTGGCCAACACATGCGTCGATGCTTCTGGCCTCTTCGCGGGCAAGCCACGCTCCCACAGGTACGGAGGTGTCCCTGTGGGAGCGTGGCTTGCCCGCGATGAACGATAACGCGGTGGTCAGTCTTACTTCAGAGTAACGGTGCCTTTCATCATCGAGATATGGCCCGGGAACGAGCAGAAGAAGCCGTAATCGGTACCGGCGGCCAGCTTCGATACGTCGATGGTCAGCGTGTCTTTCTCGCCGGCACCGATGATTTTGGTGTGAGCGATTACGCGCTCGTCGCCGTCTTTCAGGTAGTTCTTGTCAATGCCAGCGGCCAGGCCGTCAGTGGCGATCGGCTGCATGTCAGCGGTTTTGCTGATCACCAGGTTATGGCCCATGACGTTCTTCGGCAGGCTGCCGGAGTGGGTCAACTCGACGGTGAAGGTCTTGCAGCTCTTGTCGATTTCAATGGCCTTCGTGTTGAAGGACATTTGATCGGTGGAGTCAATGGTGGTCTTGCACTCGGCAGCCATCAATTGGCTGCTGGCCAGTGTCAACAGGGATACCGCAACAAGTTTGGCAAACATGGTGAATCTCCAAGGCAGGGTTAATGAAATCGCGAATGAACAGAAGACTGCCTGAAAACTTCGCAAGTTCATATGACTTGAATCAAAAATTGTATACAACTTTCGCGCTATGACACCGATGCGAAATATCTACCGGCCAAGTGTCTGGTCCGGGCCTATCATCAGGCCGTCCCCCTTCAAATGGAACGCCTGTCATGTCGATCAACAGCCTGTTGTGCAGTTTGCTCGCCGCCTACGCCTGTGGCGCCAGCGGTACGTACGAAACCCCGGAAAACCAAGTCTAGCCCTTGGAGTACAGTGCGCCTGCCTTTACTCTGTGGCCCTGAGCGAACATGGAGCAAGGCATGTCTTTAACATCCGTTTGTGTATTTTGTGGTGCCAGTACCGGCACCAACCCGGCTTATCGTCAAGCGGCTGTGGCCTTGGGCCAGGCATTGGCCGAGCGCAAGCTGACCCTGGTGTATGGCGGTGGCGCCGTGGGCCTGATGGGCATTGTCGCTGATGCGGCCCTGGCAGCTGGCGGTGAAGTGATCGGCATCATCCCGCAGAGCCTCAAGGACAAGGAAATCGGCCACAGTGGCCTGACTCGCCTGGAAGTCGTCGATGGCATGCATGCGCGCAAGGCCCGGATGGCCGAGCTCAGCGATGCCTTTATCGCACTGCCCGGTGGCCTTGGCACCCTCGAAGAACTGTTTGAAGTCTGGACCTGGGGCCAGCTCGGCTACCACGGCAAACCGTTGGGCTTGCTGGAAGTGAACGGTTTCTACAGCAAATTGACGTCTTTTCTCGATCATATCGTCGGCGAAGGCTTCGTTCGCGGGCAGCACCGTGACATGCTGCAAGTGAGCGAATCGCCGCAAACCCTGCTCGATGCTCTGGATGCCTGGCAACCTTGCGTAGCGCCAAAATGGGCCGAGCAAAAACCCAGCTAACGGCTCGGCACCGATACAGGGCAGAATATGCGCCGCTCAACCTCACCTTCGACCCCAGAGGATCGCCCATGGCCAAACCTAATTATTCCTTCGCCAAACGTCAGAGAGACTTGGCCAAGGAGCAGAAGAAAGAGGAAAAGCTTCAGCGCAAGAAAGCTACAGCTGAAGAAGAAGCAGCCGCACTGAACCCGGAAGCAGAAGGTGAAGTGGCCGCAGAAAGTGATGTTGAAGCACCGAAAGATCAGGCACCCGACGCCTGAGACCCTCAGGGCCCGATGATCTGATCAGGCCCACCGGATCTGTGTCCAGGGTTGGCAGCTTTGCTGCCGACCCTCACAGGCCAATCGAATGACTCGAACACACCGTAATACCCTGTGGGAGCGAGCTTGCTCGCGATAGCGTCCCTGCATCCAACATTTCTTTGACTGCCAGTCCGCTATCGCGAGCAAGCTCGCTCCCACATTTTGATCCCTGTTACTCCAGTGGCATCACCGTTACCCGAACTTCCGGGTCGTGGTTCCCGCCTCCCAGAATCACCCCCCGCAAAGGCGACACATCGGAAAAATCCCGGCCCCAGGCCAGGGTGATGTGCTCCAGCGCCGGTTGCACATTATTGGTCGGATCGAAATCCACCCACCCCAGCACCGGGCAAAACACCGAAACCCAGGCGTGGGATGCATCGGCACCGATCAATCGCGGCTGCCCCGGTGGCGGCTGGGTCAGCAAATAGCCGCTGATATAGCGCGCCGCCAACCCTCTGGAACGCACACAAGCGAGCATCAGGTGAGCAAAGTCTTGGCAGACCCCGCGTCGGCGCTCCAGCACCTCCACCAGCGGCGTCGCCACCTGGGTCGCCTCGGCATCGAAGGTGAACTCGCTGAAGATTTTCTCCATCAGCGCCTGCACACCAAGCAGTAACGGTCGGCCGGGCGGAAAACAGCTTTGCGAGAACTCGACGAAGTTTTTCTTCAAATGCACATACGGCGATTCAAACCGGTACCGGCAGGCGTCAAGCAATTCGGGCGACAGCGGTTGGCTGCTGTAGGTCAGCGCGTTTCGAGTGTTTTCCCACGCCGCAGACCGACTGAAGTCCAGCACAGGCCGGGGCAACACTTCGATCGTGAGACTGGCGTTGACCAGCAACTCATCGTGAGGACGCTCGAACGCCAGCCTGGTCAGCGGATTGCCGAATACATCCAGTTCATCGCGACGCGAGGTCGGCTGCGGACTGATCTGCAATTGCCGGTCGGTGCAGCGCTGCCAGGCGCAAGGCCGCGGCCACAAATGCGCCAGTTGCTGGGCCAGGGACACCGGGCTGTCGTAGTGATAATGGGTGTCGTGGAAAATCTGGTAGTGGGCGTTCATCAGACGGACACCGTGCGCTGGCTGACATCGTCGACATGGGCGAAATGCCGCAGCGCCAGTCGATCGGAAACTTGCCCGCTGACGTCGGCGATCTCCTGCAACAGCGCGGCCAGCCCCTCGATGGCAGCGCGAACACTCGCGTCGCCGAACAGCGGGTTCTCCAGGCAGCCCAGATCGAATCGCGCCAGACGTTCTACCAATTGTGGCAGTGCTGCTTCACGCGGTACGCCAAAGTCATCATTGAGCCGTTTGAGGGTGCGGGTCACCAGTTTCAACTGGAACAACACGGCGTGAGGGTTCTGCTCGTCGAGTAACAACAGGTCGAGCACCGGGATCAACTGCGCCACTGCCAGATACCGAGAACGATAGGTGATACTGCTGTTGCCCAGTTCCAGCAACCACTCCAGCCCGGCCTGATCGAAAGCCCCGGCACCCTGCAGGAACGCAGCCAGGCTGCCGCTGAGAAACTGCAGACGCTCGAGCCGTCGGCCAATCATCAGGAAACGCCAGCCTTCGTCCCGGGTCATGTCGTCCAGGGCAAAGCCGGACAGTGCCGCCAGGGACATCACCAGACGGTTGAGGAAATCCAGCAACTCGCCGAAATCCGGCTCTTCGGTTTCCAGCTCCATGGCTTCACGCTGCAACTCCACCAGTGCCTGCCAATTTTCCCGCGAGAGTTTGCCGCGCACCTGTGAAGCAGCCCACTGCAAGCGTTGCAGGTTGGAACGCAGGCTGAACGGCCAGTCATCGCCGAGCAGCGCCGCCAACAGGCGCTCCGGCAATTCGCCCTCATCGGGCAACAACATCAGCCGTTCGCCGAGATCCACCGCGGCCTGCAGGGCTTGCGGGTCGTCGCCATCGACATAGCGCGCCAGCATGATGCGCAGCAGACGGGCACTGTCATCGCATCGTTCGCAGTAACGACCAAACCAGAACAAGTTTTCCACCACCCGCGATGGCAGGTACGGATCGCGCCGCACCAGGTCATGCACGCCGATGTTGCGCTGAGCCTTCCATTGTTCGCCGCTGGGCGCACGATCGCCCAGCACCCAGGTGTCCTTGCTGGCGCCGCCACGCTGCATCGACACCACTTCGGCATCGGCATCGGCGGCGACCCGGGTCAAGCCACCGGGCAGCACCCGATAGCCCTCGCGGCAGGCCACCGCATACACGCGCATGCCGATGGCGCGGGGTTGCAGTTGACCGTCTTCGGCTTGCCAGATCGGCGCCTGGGACAACTGCGCGAGTTCTTGCGCCACATAAGCGTATGGCCGTGCCTGCATGCGTTCGGCGAGCTCCTCGCGCTGCTTTTCACTCAAATCCCGGCCAAATACCGGTGCAAAGCTCTGGGACGGAAATGCCGGCTTGATCAACAGCTCCGGCAGTTTTTCCAGGGCCTGGGCCAATACCGACGCTTCGCCGCACCACCAGGTGGCGATGGACGGCAGGACCAGCTCTTCACCGAACAGGAATTGATTGATCTTCGGCAGAAACCCCAACAACCCCGGCGATTCCAGCACACCACTGCCGAGGGCGTTGGCCACCAGCACCCGCCCCTGCCGCACCGCTTCCAGCAGGCCCGGCACGCCGAGGGCTGAGTCGGTTCGCAGCTCCAGCGGGTCGCAGAAGTCATCGTCGAGCCGGCGCATGATCGCGTGAACCCGGCGCAGACCACTCAGGGTCTTGAGGTAGACCGTGGCGTCACGCACCGTCAGGTCGCCACCTTCAACCAGTGGGTAGCCGAGCTGGCGAGCGAGGTATAAATGTTCGAAATAGCTTTCGTTGAAACGCCCCGGCGTCAGCAGCACGACCAACGGCGCGTCCCCGTCACTCGGGGCCTGACGAGCCAGGGTTTCCTGCAAGGTGCGAAAGAACCCGGCCAGGTGCTGCACCTTCAGATCGCGGTACAGCTCGGGAAAGGCCCGGGACACGATCGTGCGGTTTTCCAGCGCATACCCGGCTCCCGAAGGCGCCTGGGTACGATCCGCCGTGACCCACCAGCGGCCATCGGGTGTGCGCGCCAGGTCCACGGCATACAGATGCAGAAAGGCTCCGTCAGGCGGGCTGATGCCCTGACAGGGCCAAAGGAAGTTGTTGTGACCGAACACCAGCTCGGCGGGCAAAAGACCTTCGGCAATCAGCCGTTGCGGTCCGTAAAGGTCAGCCAGCACGGCATTGAGCAACCTGGCCCGTTGCGCGATGCCGGCCGCCAGGTGCTCCCACTCCTCGGCAGCAATGACATGGGGCAGCAAGTCCAGCTCCCATGGTCGGTCAGCGCCTTTGGGATCGGCATAAACGTTATAGGTAACGCCGTTCTCCTGGATTTGCCGGGTCAGCAGGGCCTGACGCTGCACCAGTTGCGCCGGCGTGCTGCGTTGCAATTGCTCGAACAGCCGGCGCCAGTGCGGGCGCACGGCGCCACTGTCGTCGAGCAGTTCGTGATAAGTGCCCGCCGTGAGCGGGTAGCGGTCTAGCAGGTCAGGCATGGAAAGCTCGGCAGACAGCAATGAACGGTCAGACTAACGCAGGCTCGTGACGCCCGGATATACGTAAAATCCGAGCGTCGCGTACGGTTTAGAAACGTCGCAAATCGAGCGTCATCGGCAGCTCGTCGTTAATTTCCAGATTGGGTACGGGAAGTTTCCCTGGCGTGTGTCCGATGCGGAAGAAACGCGCCATTCGCCGGCTCTCGGCCTCGTTGGCGTTGACCGGCAAGCTGTCGTAATTGCGCCCGCCCGGGTGGGCGACGTGGTACTGGCAGCCGCCCAGCGAACGCTGCATCCAGGTATCGAGCAGGTCGAACACCAGGGGCGCGTGGACCGGGATGGTGGGCTGCAGGCAGTTCGCCGGCTGCCAGGCGCGAAAACGCACGCCAGCGACGAATTCACCTACACGCCCGGTGGGCTGCAATGGCACCGGCACGCCGTTGCAGGTCAGCAGATAACGCTGGGGCGGCAAGCCGCTGAGCTTGACCTGCAAACGCTCCAGCGACGAATCCACGTAACGCACCGTACCACCCACGGTGCCCTCTTCGCCCAGCACGTGCCAGGGCTCGAGCGCCTGGCGTAACTCCAGCGCAATGCCACTGACGGCGTAGTCGCCAACCTTGGGAAAACGGAACTCCAGATGCGCGGCGAACCATTCGGCCCGCACCGGATAACCGGCGGCGTTGAGGTCGACGATGACATCGGCGAAATCTTGCTCGATAAAGTGCGGCAACAGGAAGCGATCGTGCAACTCCGTGCCCCAGCGCGCCAGTTTCGGCGGCGCATAGGGCTCGCGCCAGAACCGCGCGACCAGCGCCCGCAGCAACAATTGTTGCGCCAGGCTCATGCGGGCATGGGGCGGCATCTCGAACGCACGCAGTTCCAGCAATCCGAGGCGCCCGGTGGCACCGTCCGGCGAATAGAGTTTGTCGATACAGAACTCGGCGCGGTGGGTGTTGCCGGTCACATCGATCAGCAGATTGCGCAGCAGCCGGTCCACCAACCATGGCGGACATTCCTCACCCGCTTCAGGCATCTGCGCGAAGGCGATCTCCAGTTCGTACAAGGCATCGTTGCGCGCTTCGTCGACACGGGGCGCCTGGGACGTCGGGCCGATGAACAATCCGGAAAACAGATAGGACAGCGACGGATGGTTGTGCCAGTAGCTGATCAGGCTGCGCAACAGATCCGGGCGACGCAGAAACGGTGAGTCCCCTGGTGTCGCGCCACCCAGCACGAAATGGTTACCGCCACCCGTACCGGTATGACGGCCATCGATCATGAATTTTTCAGTGGTCAGCCGGGTCTGACGCGCTTCTTCGTAGAGGAACTCGGTGCGCTCGACCAGTTCATCCCAGGTCGCGGACGGCTGCACATTGACCTCGATTACCCCCGGATCCGGGGTGATGCGAAAATTGCTCAGGCGTGGGTCACTCGGCGGCTCATAGCCCTCCAGCAACACCGGACACATCAGCTCTTCGGCGGTGGCTTCGATGGCGGCGACCAGTTCGAGGTAATCCTCGACCCGTTCCAGCGGCGGCATAAACAGGTACAACCGGCCTTCCCGCGCCTCGGCGCAGAAGGCGGTACGCGTCAGCCAGTCGGCGGATTCGTCGATCTTCGGCGCACGCTCCTGCACCTCGGCAGACTCGCTTTGGCTTTGCAGTTGCGTAGTGTCGGGCAGCGGCGGGAAATCCTGATTCGGATCTTGCGGATGAATGAATGGATATTCCGCCGCTTTCACCCAAGGCTGCGAACCCAGCGGCAAGCGATAACCCAACGGCGAGTCCCCTGGCACCAGGCGGCAGTGCTCGTCGCGCAGATACCAGCGCCCACTCTGCCACTGGTCGCCCTTGGCGGTGCGCGCCAGCGGCAGGACCTGACCGATGACCTTGTCCAGGCCTTGGCTGAATACTTTGCGTAGACGAGCCCGCTCCAGCGGTTCTTCCAGACGCGAGTCTTCGGCGCTGACGTTTTGCGGCAGCATTCCTTCGCGCCAGAGGAAATAGAAATTGTCTTCGTAGGCTGGAAACACAAAACGTGTCGGAATTTTCAAACGCTCGGCGACACTCGCCAGAAAACGCCCGGCCAGCGCTCCGTCGGCGCCATAGTCTTCCTGCTCATCGGCGATCAGCGCGCTGTTGTGCCAGATCGGCACGCCGTCACGGCGCCAGTAGCAATTGAGCGACCAGCGCGGCAGCTGCTCGCCGGGGTACCACTTGCCCTGCCCGAAATGCACCAGCCCCTTGGGCGCGTAGTGTTTGCGCATGCGCTGGAACAGTTCGGCGGACAACCGTCGTTTATCCGGCCCCAATGCCGCGGTATTCCACTCGGCGCCGTCCGGGTCATCGATGGACACAAAGGTCGGTTCGCCGCCCATGGTCAGGCGCACATCGCCTTCCAGCAGGTCAGCATCGATCTGCCGGCCCAAGGCTTGAATCGCCAGCCACTGGTCGTCGGTGTAGGGCTTGGTGACCCGTGGTGCTTCCCAAATCCGCTCCACGGACATTTCGTGACTGAATTCGCACTCGCAGGGTTCCACCAGGCCGCTGATCGGCGCCGCAGAGGACGGATCGGGACTACAGGCCAAGGGAATATGCCCTTCACCGGCAAACAGCCCGGAGGTGGCGTCCAGGCCGATCCAGCCGGCACCAGGCAAGTACACCTCGCACCAGGCATGCAGGTCGGTGAAGTCCACGTCAGTGCCGGACGGACCGTCAAGACTTTTGACGTCGGCGGTCAGCTGGATCAGGTAACCCGACACGAAACGCGCCGCCAGCCCCAGGTTGCGCAACAGTTGCACCAGCAACCAGGCGGAGTCGCGGCACGAACCGCTGGCCTGGTCGAGGGTGTGCTCAGGTGTTTGTACGCCGGGCTCCATGCGGATCAGGTAATCGATGTCTTCGCTCAGGCGCTGGTTGAGTGCGACGAGAAAATCCACGGCGGGCAACGGTGTGCGGTCGATGCCGTCCAGATAGGCCTTGAACTTTGGCGTCAGGGGCAGGGTTTCCAGGTACGGCGCCAGCTCCTTGCGCTCATCCGCGGCATAAGCGAAGGGGATTTTTTCCGCATAGGGTTCGAGGAAGAAGTCGAACGGATTGAAGATCGCCATTTCTGCCAGCAGATCGACTTCGATTCGCAATTCCTCGGTTTTCTCCGGGAACACCAGCCGCGCCAGGTAATTGCCCTGAGGGTCCTGCTGCCAGTTGATGAAATGCTGCTCGGGCGAGACTTTCAACGCATAGGACAGAATCCGCGTGCGGCTGTGAGCGGCGGGACGCAGGCGAACGATCTGCGGGCCGAGCTCGACAGCGCGGTCATAACGGTAATGCGTGACGTGGTGCAATGCGACATGAATCGACACGGCGTGCCTCCTGCGAGCCTAGAGCGTATGGGAAAGCGCGCAAAACTTATGCCATCCAGCAACGCTGGCGCTTTCTTCTGTTGCCTGAGCCAGTACAGCACCAAAATCGGGCGATGCAGGAAAATGGTTGGAACGTTTGCACGTATTTGTGGCGGTCAGTGGCAAAGTCGCCGCCAGAACCGGCCTCCTCGCGGGCAAGCAGGATTGCCTCACCGCCGCTCCCACAGGGATCTGCTGTGAACACAGTACCGCAGACGACCTCGAACACTGTAGGAGCTGGCTTGCCAGCGAAGCTTTTGGCGCCAGGGAGGACGCCTTCGCTGGCAAGCCAGCTCCTATTACAAAAGCCCTTCCGTTCAGGCTGCACAACGCAAAACGCCAACCCGAAGGTTGGCGTTCTGTTCAGCTCATGCATCGCTTAGCGCGGCACGACCGGCTTGCGAGCTGGCTTGGGCCCCTTGCCCTTGGCGGCTTCCTTGCGCTCCTTGGCCGCTTGCTGGTTGCGGGCGAATGCCGCCGCCTTGGCCTGCTCACGCTTGTCCCACGGGTTGCCGCCGTCGCTGGCGCGGGGTGGCAGGCCGGTGTGCTGGGTGAGGATCCTGGTGGTCTTTTCCCCTGCAACCTTGTGGCTGCCAGCGGGCGTCGAGTTCTTGCGACGGGCGCTCTGATAGCTGTCGGTCGACGGCTGGTGCAAAGGAATCAACTGGTTCTTGCCCGGCCCGATCAGGTCGGCGCGGCCCATGCGGGTCAACGCTTCACGCAGCATTGGCCAGCCCTTCGGGTCGTGATAACGCAAGAACGCCTTGTGCAGACGACGCTGCTCTTCGCTCTTGACGATGGTCACCGCGTCACTCTTGTAGGTGACCTTGCGCAGCGGGTTCTTGCCCGAGTGGTACATCGCGGTGGCGGTGGCCATCGGCGACGGGTAGAACGCCTGCACCTGGTCGGCACGGAAGCCGTTGCCCTTGAGCCACAGGGCCAGGTTCATCATGTCTTCATCGGTGGTGCCCGGGTGGGCGGCGATGAAGTACGGGATCAGGTACTGCTCTTTGCCCGCTTCCTTCGAATACTTCTCGAACATGCGCTTGAACTTGTCATAGCTGCCGATGCCCGGTTTCATCATCTGGTTGAGCGGACCCTCCTCGGTGTGTTCCGGGGCGATCTTCAGGTAACCACCGACGTGGTGGGTCACCAGTTCCTTGACGTATTCCGGCGACTCGACCGCGAGGTCGTAGCGCAGGCCGGAAGCGATCAGGATCTTCTTCACACCCGGCAACTCACGGGCGCTACGGTACAGCTGGATCAGCGCCGAGTGGTCGGTGTTCAGGTTCGGGCAGATGCCAGGGAATACGCACGATGGCTTGCGGCACGCGGATTCGATTTCCGGGCTCTTGCAGGCAATGCGGTACATGTTCGCGGTCGGACCGCCGAGATCGGAGATCACGCCGGTAAAACCCGGAACCTTGTCACGAATCTCTTCGATTTCGCGAATGATCGACTCGTGGGAACGGTTCTGGATGATCCGGCCTTCGTGTTCGGTGATCGAGCAGAAGGTGCAGCCGCCGAAGCAGCCACGCATGATGTTCACCGAGAAACGAATCATGTCGTAAGCCGGGATCTTCTCCTTGCCGTACGCCGGGTGTGGAACACGTGCGTAAGGCATACCGAACACGTAGTCCATTTCTTCGGTGGTCATCGGAATCGGCGGCGGGTTGAACCAGACATCGACCTCGCCATGCTTCTGCACCAGGGCACGGGCGTTGCCCGGGTTGGTTTCCAGGTGCAGCACTCGGTTGGCGTGGGCGTAGAGCACCGCGTCGTTGCGGACCTTTTCCACCGACGGCAGACGAATCACGGTCTTGTCGCGAGTCATGCGCGGGCTGGCCAGGATCTGCACGACCTTGGCTTCCTGCGGATCTTCAACCGGACCCTTTTCCTGCTCGATGGCGCAGGCCTGGGTGTCCTGGGTGTTGACGTACGGGTTGATGATCTTGTCGATCTTGCCCGGACGGTCGATGCGCGTGGAGTCGACTTCGTACCAGTCTTTTGGCGTATCGCGACGGATGAACGCGGTGCCGCGCACGTCGGTGATGTCTTCGATCTTGTGACCGTAGGACAGGCGCTGGGCGACTTCGACGATGGCTCGCTCGGCGTTGCCGTAGAGCAGGATGTCGGCGCTGGCGTCGATCAGGATCGAGTTGCGCACACGGTCCTGCCAGTAGTCGTAGTGGGCGATGCGGCGCAGGGACGCTTCGATGCCGCCGAGTACGATCGGCACGTGCTTGTAGGCTTCCTTGCAGCGCTGGCTGTAGACCAGGCTGGCGCGATCCGGACGCTTGCCGGCCAGGCCACCCGGTGTGTAGGCGTCGTCGGAACGGATCTTCTTGTCCGCGGTGTAGCGGTTGATCATCGAGTCCATGTTGCCGGCCGCGACACCGAAGAACAGGTTCGGCTCGCCGAGCTTCATGAAGTCGTCTTTGGACTGCCAGTTCGGCTGGGCAATGATCCCGACGCGGAAGCCCTGGGACTCCAGCAGCCGGCCGATGATCGCCATGCCGAACGACGGGTGATCGACGTAGGCATCACCGGTGACGATGATGATGTCGCAGGAATCCCAGCCGAGCTGATCCATCTCCTCCCTGCTCATGGGCAGGAACGGCGCTGGCCCGAAACATTCGGCCCAGTACTTGGGATAGTCAAATAACGGCTTGGCTGCTTGCATGTCGATAACCGGTGTTGGCTTTCATTGAATTTCGCGGGCGCGGAATATAGCACAAATTTTGACCAATTCCGACGGCCATGGTCGGAAATTGGTGGGAGCAGGCAATCCCAAGGCTACACATCGCCACAAGGGCCCTGCATCGACAGTTATTCGTCGTCGTCGAAGTTATAGCTACCCGGCGCCAGGTTCTCGAAGCGGGTGTACTTGCCGATGAACGCCAGGCGGATAAAGCCGATCGGGCCGTTTCGCTGCTTGCCGATGATGATCTCGGCGATGCCTTTGTGCTCGGTCTCCGGGTGATACACCTCGTCGCGATACACGAACATGATCACGTCGGCGTCCTGCTCGATCGCTCCGGATTCCCGCAAGTCGGAGTTCACCGGGCGCTTGTTCGGCCGTTGCTCGAGGGAACGGTTGAGCTGCGAGAGCGCCACCACCGGGCAGTTGAACTCCTTGGCCAGGGCTTTGAGGGATCGGGAGATCTCGGAAATCTCGTTGGTCCGGTTGTCGCCACTGGAACCCGGGATCTGCATCAGTTGCAGGTAGTCGATCATGATCAAACCGACATCGCCGTGTTCACGCACCAGACGGCGGGTCCGGGCGCGCATTTCCGACGGGCTGATGCCGGCGGTATCGTCGATGAACAACTTGCGGTCGTTGAGCAGGTTGACCGCCGAGGTCAGGCGCGGCCAGTCGTCGTCTTCAAGCTGACCGGAACGGACCTTGGTCTGGTCGATACGGCCCAGGGAAGACAGCATACGCATGATCAGCGATTCGCCTGGCATCTCGAGGGAGTAAACCAGGACGGCCTTCTCGCTGCGCAACACGGCGTTTTCCACCAGGTTCATCGCAAAGGTGGTTTTACCCATCGATGGACGGCCGGCGACGATGATCAGGTCGGACGGTTGCAGGCCGCTGGTTTTCTCGTCGAGGTCGGTGTAACCCGTGGACAGCCCGGTAATGGCGTTGTCCGTGTTGAACAAGGTGTCGATGCGGTCGATGGCCTTGGTCAGCAGGTCGTTGACGCCCACCGGGCCACCGGTTTTCGGACGGGCCTCGGCGATCTGGAAGATCTGCCGCTCGGCCTCGTCGAGAATCTCGGCGGCAGTGCGGCCCTCAGGGTTGAACGCGCTGTCGGCAATCTCGGTACTGATACCGATCAGTTGGCGCAACGTCGCCCGCTCGCGAACGATCTGCGCATAGGCCTTGATGTTGGCAACGGACGGGGTGTTTTTCGCCAGTTCGCCCAGGTAACCGAGACCGCCAACCTGTGAAGTCTGACCTTCCTTGTCCAGTTGTTCGGACAGGGTCACGACGTCGATCGGCATGTTCTGATCGGCCAGCTTGGCGATCGCGCGGAAAATCAGGCGGTGGTCATGTCGATAGAAATCGCCGTCGGAGACTTGATCGAGCACGCGTTCCCAGGCGTTGTTGTCCAGCATCAGACCACCGAGCACGGCCTGTTCGGCCTCGATGGAATGCGGCGGCACCTTCAGCGCGGCGGTTTGCAGATCGTATTGCTCAGGAGCGGAGATATCGTTCATGGCCACTTGGTTGTTTATAAAAAGCAGGGGTTGAAAAACAGGAGCTACCAAAAAAACAAAGGGCACGACCTGTAAACAGGATCGTGCCCGATGTTACCGGCAAGCACCCGAGGGTGCCAGCCGACAAGTGCTGCTTAAGCTGCTACCACGACAACGCGTACGGTGGCTTCAACTTCGGCGTGCAGGTGCACGGCTACGTCGAATTCGCCTACGTTGCGGATGGTGCCGTTCGGCAGACGAACTTCGCTCTTCTGCACTTCAACGCCGGAGGCGGTCAGTGCGTCAGCGATGTCGTGAGTACCGATCGAACCGAACAGCTTGCCTTCGTCGCCAGCGGTGGCAGTGATGGTCACTTCCAGCTCGGCCAGTTGGGCAGCGCGGCTTTCAGCCGACGATTTACGATCTGCTGCAGCTTTTTCCAGCTCGGCACGACGCTCTTCGAACGCAGCCAGGTTGGCTGGGGTCGCAGCGGTAGCTTTGCCGTAAGGCAGCAGGTAGTTACGACCGTAACCAGCCTTAACGTTCACTTTGTCACCCAGGTTGCCCAGGTTGGTGACTTTTTCCAGAAGGATCAGTTGCATGTGAAAATCCTCTTAACTTTTAACCTTCACCGTTCGCGTTATCGGCATCTTTCGGTGCCGAACGACCGCGAAAATCAATCAGGCTGTCGACGATGGCCAGGACCACCAGCAACGGATAGATCAGTTGCATGAACAGCAACAGCGTCACGTACAACCCCACCAGCCAGAACCTGGCCAGTCGCTTCTGCGCCACCAGCCCGTGAATCAGGGCCAGCCCGGCGAACACCAGCGGTACGCTGCACAACGGCGTCAACATGGCCATCTGCGGGCCGATGTTCGGCCCCAGAAGCATGCACGCCAGCAGCAACATCGCTGGCAACAGCGGGAAGCGGATGGCGCGAAACTCGCGACCAAAACCGCCCGGGTTGTACAACAACGCCTGCCAGTAACGCCCGACAAGCAGGCTCAGCAAGCTGACGATTTGCAACAACGCCGCAATCAAGCCGGTCAGGACCGGTGCAATCAGGGACGCGAAACGCGCTTGTTCGTCTACCGACAACTTCTGGTAGACGTCACCGAGTAGCGACGGCATGACCTTGATCAAAGCCTGCGCCAGCATCTCGATCTGGGGAGCAAAAGCTGTCCCCAACACCACTGAAAACACCACTCCCATCGCTATGCTGACCAGCAGCACGCGGTTCCAGGACTCGCTTGCGCGCAAAACCAGCGCAAGGCTCGCAGACCCCAGCAGCACCAGAAGTGCCCGTGGGTCTTCGGAGTACAGCCACCAGGCCAATGCCGGCAGCAGTCCCAGAGCAAGAACGCCCAGGGCGTCCCTCAATCCGCGCCGCAGGAGCACAAGGCATCCGGCGGCAGCACCCAACCAATACAACAACGGCATCGCCGCGCATCCAGCCACTACCAGAGTGGCCTGCATACGGCCGCGCATGATGAACTCAGCTATGGCCCGCATGCATTCAATCCTTTGCTACGTGTCGACTGCCCGGTCTCAGCGGCCGTGGCTGTCGGTGTAGGCCAGCAGGGCCAGGAAGCGGGCGCGCTTGATAGCGGTGGCCAGCTGACGCTGATAACGAGCTTTGGTACCGGTGATGCGGCTTGGAACGATTTTGCCGGTCTCGGATACGTAGGCTTTCAGAGTGTTGAGATCTTTGTAATCGATCTCTTTCACGTCTTCAGCGGTGAAGCGGCAGAATTTACGACGACGGAAGAAACGTGCCATGTAATTGGCTCCTTAAAAGGTCCGTGGATTACTCGTCAGCGTTATCGCTGTTGTCGCTGTCATCACTATCAGCGCTTTCAGCGCCTTCGTGCTCAGGACGGTCGCGACGCTCACGGCGCTCACTGCGGTTTTCTTCAGCCTTGAGCATCTCGGACTGGCCGGTAACGGCTTCGTCGCGACGGATGACCAGGTTACGGATCACTGCATCGTTGTAGCGGAAGTTGTCTTCCAGCTCGGCCAGGGCCTTGCCAGTGCACTCAACGTTCAGCATCACGTAGTGAGCCTTGTGAACATTGTTGATTGCGTAGGCCAGTTGACGACGGCCCCAATCTTCCAGACGGTGGATTTTGCCGCCGTCTTCTTCGATCAGCTTGGTGTAACGCTCAACCATGCCGCCGACTTGCTCGCTTTGATCCGGGTGGACCAAAAAGATGATTTCGTAATGACGCATGAATGCTCCTTACGGGTTGTAGCCTGCCGCTCAAAAGCGGTCAGACAAGGAGTGAATGACACTTATGGACTTGCGGACGCTAGACACGTTGGTGCCTGCCATCACAGCAAGGGGCGCAATTGTAGAGAAGGGGCGAGGGAGGCGCAAGGTAATTGGTGATTAATTGAACAGCTCGTTCACACCACAATTTTTGCCTCACTACAAACCCCTGTGGGAGCGAGCTTGCTCGCGATGAGGGCAACACATTCAACATTGATGCTGAATGTGACACCGCCATCGCGAGCAAGCTCGCTCCCACAGGAGATTTGCAGCAAGTCAGGATTTCTTGGCGGCAGCCTTGGCTTTTACACTGCGCTGACGCTGCGCTTCGAACAGGCATACACCCGTCGCTACGGAAACGTTGAGACTGCTGACACTACCGGCCATCGGCAGATTCACCAGGTAGTCGCAATGTTCGCGAGTCAGGCGACGCATGCCCTTGCCTTCGGCCCCCATGATCAGGATGGTCGGGCCGGTGAGGTCCTGGTCATAAAGACTGACTTCGGCCTCCCCCGCCGTACCGACAACCCACAAGCCGCGCTGCTGGAGTTTTTCCAGGGTGCGCGCCAGGTTGGTCACGGCAACCAGCGGAATCACTTCCGCCGCGCCGCAGGCGATTTTTCGCACAACCGGAGTCAGGGTCGCCGATTTGTCCTTCGGCACGATCACTGCCAACGCACCCGCCGCATCGGCGGAACGCAGGCAGGCGCCGAGATTGTGTGGATCGGTCACGCCGTCGAGCACCAGCAACAACGGCGCGCCATCGGTGCGATCGAGCAGCTCGTCGAGCATCGCCTCGCCCCAGACCTGGCTCGGACTCACGTCCGCGACCACACCCTGGTGCACGCCTTCAACCCAGGCGTCCATTTCGCGGCGCTCGGCCTGGCCGACCTGAACCCGGTTTTCGTTCGCCAGCTCAATCAGCGTCTGGACCCGAGGGTCATTGCGACCTTCGGCCAGCCAGATCTGCTTGACGCGTTTCGGGTGGTGACGCAACAGCGCTTCTACAGCGTGTACGCCGTAGATCTTTTCCAACTGACTCATGGCTTGGCCTTAGGTTTACGCGCCCCGCCAGTCTTGGCTGGAGCAGAGCCCGCTTTTGGCGGACCTTTACGATGTTTGCTCGGTTTGGCTGGCTTGCCGCCGACGGCCTTGTCAGGCGTCGACCGACTGGTCTTTCCCGCAGACGCCGCTTTACCGCCGCTTTTCGCACCGGCGAGCAACGCCTGTTTCATTTCACGACTTTTGCGCACTTCGGCGTTTTTCGCCGCCGCATCGCTCGGACGATAGGCTTCCACAGCCTTTTCCTTGGCAGGACGACGACCGGTTTTCGCCGAGGCCTCTGCTTCGGCTTTAGCCGCGGGCGCTGCCGCTTCGGTGCCACGCTTTTTGCGGCCAATCGGCGCGCTGATGGTCTTTTCAGCCATCTCGAAGTCGATCTTGCGTTCGTCGAGGTCGACGCGCATGACCCGCACTTCCACGGTGTCACCCAGGCGGAAACTGCGACCGGTACGCTCACCGGCCAGACGGTGGTGCACAGGATCGAAGTGGTAGTAATCGCCCGGCAGCGCAGTAACATGCACCAGGCCTTCGACGTAGATATCGGTCAGCTCGACGAACAGACCAAAACCGGTCACCGCAGTGATCACACCCGGGAACGACTCGCCCACGCGATCTTTCATGAACTCGCACTTGAGCCAGTTCACCACGTCACGAGTCGCCTCATCGGCACGGCGCTCGCTCATCGAGCACTGCTCGCCGAGCTGCTCCAGGGCCGCCTCGTCATACGGATAGATGCGCGCTTTCGGAATGGTCATCGCACCGGCACGACGAACGTGCGGGGTGTTCTGCTTCGAATGGATCACACTGCGAATCGCCCGGTGCGTGAGCAAGTCCGGGTAGCGGCGAATCGGCGAAGTGAAGTGCGTGTACGCCTCGTAATTCAGGCCGAAGTGGCCCTGGTTATCGGCGCTGTACACCGCCTGGCTCAACGAACGCAGCATGACGGTCTGGATCAGGTGGAAATCCGGACGATCCTTGATACCGGCCAGCAGTGCCTGGTAATCCTTGGGCGACGGACCATCCTTGCCTTTGTGCAGGGACAGGCCGAGCTCGCCAAGGAAGGCGCGCAGCTTTTCCAGGCGCTCTGGCGGCGGACCATCGTGAACGCGGTACAGCGCCGGGATTTCATGCTTTTTCAGGAACTCGGCGGTGGCCACGTTGGCCGCCAGCATGCATTCCTCGATCAGCTTGTGAGCGTCATTGCGCACGGTCGGACGGATTTCGGCGATCTTGCGCTCGGAACCGAAGATGATCCGGGTTTCCTGGGTTTCGAAATCGATCGCGCCACGCACATGGCGAGCCGCCAACAATACCTTGTACAGCGAGTAAAGCTGCTTGAGGTGCGGCACCACGTCGGTGTATTCGCCGCGCAGCTTGCGCGCTTCGGTGGCTTTCGGCGTTTCGAGCATGGCGCTGACCTTGTTGTAGGTCAGACGCGCATGGGAGTGGATCACCGCCTCGTAGAAGCAGTAGTCGGTCATTTCGCCGGTTTTGGAGATGGTCATCTCGCAAACCATGGCCAGACGATCGACTTGCGGGTTCAGCGAGCACAAACCATTGGACAGCTGCTCAGGCAGCATCGGAATCACACGCTCGGGGAAGTACACCGAGTTGCCACGAACCTGCGCTTCGGCATCCAGCGCCGAACCGAGCTTCACGTAGCTGGATACGTCGGCAATCGCCACGTACAGTTTCCAGCCGCCGGAGAACAGACGCAGCTTGCCCGGACGGGCTTCGCAGTAGACCGCATCATCGAAGTCGCGGGCATCTTCGCCGTCGATGGTGACGAACGGCAGATGACGCAGGTCGATGCGCTTCTCTTTGTCTTTCTCTTCGACTTCCGGCTTGAGCTTGCCGGCTTCCTTGAGCACGGCGTCAGGCCAGACGTGAGGAATGTCGTAGGTACGCAGGGCGACATCGATTTCCATGCCCGGCGCCATGTAGTTGCCCACGACCTCGACCACGTCGCCTTGCGGCTGGAAGCGTGGCGTCGGCCAGTGAGTGATCTTCACTTCGACGAACTGACCGATCTGCGCATTGGCGTTACGACCCGGCGTGACCAGTACTTCCTGTTGGATTTTCGGATTGTCGGCAACCACGAAACCGATGCCGCCCTCTTCGAAGTAACGGCCGACGATGGTTTCGTGAGCCCGGGACACCACTTCGACGATCATGCCTTCGCGGCGACCACGACGATCCAGGCCGGATACACGGGCCAGCGCACGGTCACCATCGAACACCAGACGCATCTGCGCCGGGCTCATGAACAGGTCGTCACTGCCGTCGTCCGGCACCAGGAAGCCGAAACCATCACGGTGACCGCTGATGCGACCCAGGATCAGGTCGAGCTTGTCCACCGGCGCATAAGTGCCGCGTCGGGTGTAGATCAGTTGAGCATCGCGCTCCATGGCACGCAGGCGGCGGCGCAGGGCTTCGATCTGGTCTTCCGTGGTCAGACCAAACTCTTCGACCAACTGTTCGCGGTTAGCAGGCGAACCTCGATCAGCAAGGTGCTGAAGGATCAGTTCACGGCTAGGAATAGGGTTTTCATATTTTTCCGCTTCACGAGCGGCCTCGGGATCGAGGGACTGCCAATCGGCCATTAGAGAGTTTTCACCTTGTCTATATGCGGGTTAGTTTGGCATAGGCGTAATGAAACGGGAAATTTCAGGCTAAGACGACCCATCTAAAGCCTTGTATCGACACCGCAAAGCTGTTTTGAAGACCGCTGGCGAAATTTTTCAGGTTTTTTTGATTCCGGGGGTTTACAGTTAAAAAGACGCTCCGTATAGTGCGCGCCATCGACGACGGACAACGTTGCCGATACTGCCCAGATGGTGAAATTGGTAGACACGCCAGCTTCAGGTGCTGGTGACCGAAAGGTCGTGGAAGTTCGAGTCTTCTTCTGGGCACCAATTTCGAGCTTGAGATTAGTTCAATTTCAAGGCTCACACAAAAACCCGCGAAAGCGGGTTTTTGCATTTTTGACCGCTGATTTATTATTTTTAGAATCAGGGGTTTACAGATCAAATAGCTCTCCGTATAGTGCGCCACATCAACAGCGACAACGCTGAAGATGAATGCCCAGATGGTGAAATTGGTAGACACGCCAGCTTCAGGTGCTGGTGACCTTACGGTCGTGGAAGTTCGAGTCTTCTTCTGGGCACCAATTCAAATTCAAGGTTACGACCTTGAATTTCACAAAACCCCGCGAAAGCGGGTTTTTGCGTTTCTGGCATTTGAAAACCATACACGCCAGAGTCAAAGCCCCTCGCAAGGCGCATTTGAGAAACAATATCGTTTATCATTGTTGCAAGTTTTTGCAATGCGACAGTGAGGAACCCTGCGAATGATGTTTCGAAATACCCTGCGCCGCGGCTTGACCATTACCCTGCTCGGCCTGGCACTCGCCACTCCCCTCACCCAAGCCGCCGATCCGGTTGCCCTGACCCTCTACAACGGCCAACACAAAGAAGTCGGCGACGCGGTCGCCAAAGCCTTCGAAGCCAAGACCGGGATCCACGTCAATGTGCGCAAAGGCAGCAGCAACCAGCTCGCCAGCCAAATCGTCGAAGAAGGCGATCGCTCTCCCGCCGACGTGATCTACACCGAAGAGTCGCCGCCACTGAACAAACTTGGCGAACAAGGCCTGCTGGCCAAGGCGGATGACGCCACGCTGGCCGTTCTGCCCAAGGAATACGTCGCCGGCAACGGCACCTGGATTGGCGTGACTGCCCGGGTACGCGTTGTGGCCTACAACCCGAAACTGATCGATGAAAAAGACCTGCCGAAGTCGGTGATGGAATTCTCCAATCCAAAATGGCAAGGCAAGGTCGGCTTCGTGCCCACCAGTGGCGCCTTTCAGGAACAGGCCGTTGCGATCATCAAGGTGCACGGCATGGACGCGGCCGAAGAATGGCTGACCGGCCTGCGCGCATTCGGCAAGACTTACAGCAACAACATGGTTGCATTGAAAGCGGTGGAAAATGGTGAAGTAGCCACTGTGCTGGTGAACAACTACTACTGGTTCGCCTTGCAACGGGAAAAGGGCCAGCTCGATTCCAAGCTGCATTACTTCACTGGCGGCGACGTCGGCGGGCTGATCACAGTTTCCAGCGCCGCAGTCCTCAAATCCAGCAAACATCCAAAAGAAGCCCAGCAATTGCTCGCCTACATGGCCAGCGAGGAAGGCCAACGCGTGATCACCCAGGCCACCGCCGAATACCCGCTGCACAAAGGCATGGAATCAGATCGCGGGCTCAAGCCGTTCAGCGAACTGCAAGCCCCCAAAGTCACGCCTGCCGACCTCGGCAACGCTGAGGAAGCGCTGGACCTGGAACGTGACGTTGGCCTGAATTGATGGATGCCTCACTGCCCACCCATCACGTGTATGCGCCACGACGCAAGCGGCCGTCTATCTGGCTGATATTGCCCGTGTTGCTGTTGGTGGCGCTCAGCCTCCTGCCCCTGCTGTATGTCGGCCTGAAAGCCTGGCAGGCGGGCTGGGCAGAAGCACTGCATTTGCTATGGCGACCTTATGTGTTCGGCTTGCTGCGCAATACACTCGCATTGATGATTGGCGTCACCGCTGTTTGCGGGGTAATCGGCCTGTCGCTGGCCTGGCTGCTGGAGCGCAGTAATCTGCCGGGCCGACGATTGTGGGGGGTGATCCTCTGCTTGCCGTTCGCCGTTCCGGCCTTTGTCAGCAGCTTCACCTGGGTTTCGCTCAGCGCTCATTTCGAGGGACTTGGCGGGGCTATCCTGGTGATGAGCCTGTCCAAATATCCGCTGATTTTCCTGCCCGTGGCGGCAACGTTACGCAACCTTGACCCCTCCCTCGAAGAGTCCGCGCGCACACTCGGGCAGAATCGTTGGGGCGTATTTTTCAAGGTCACCCTGCCCCTGCTCTGGCCTTCGCTGTTGGCGGGTTCGTTGCTGATTGCCCTGCACATGCTGGTGGAGTTCGGCGCCTTGTCGATCATTGGCCTGCAAACCTTCACCACGGCGATTTATCAGCAGTTCGAACTGGAGTTCAGCAATGCCAACGCGGCGATGCTCTCTGCCGTACTGCTGATGCTGTGCCTGGCGCTGCTGTGGCTTGAGCTGCGCGTGCGCGGCAAAGGTCGGCACGTGCGCACCGGCCAGGGTGCGGCGCGACGCGCGGAACAGGTTCAACTGGGCCCCTGGGCCGTGGCGGGCCAGCTTTATTGCCTGCTGCTGGCAATCATTGGCAGCGGGATTCCGTTGGGCATGCTCGCCTACTGGCTGGCAGTGGGATCATCGGCAGCCTTTCCGGCGTCGGCAATCGGCGAAGCATTGCTGTCATCCCTCGCACTGTCGCTGGGTGGCGCTGCATTGTGCCTGGTGCTGGCGGTGCCGGTCGGCCTGCTGGTCGTGCGCTACAGGGGCCAACTGGCGATCTGGGCCGAGCGCCTGCCGTATCTACTGCATGCGCTGCCGGGACTGGTCATTGCCCTGACCCTGGTGTATTTCGCCCTGCACTACGTGCCGATGCTTTACCAGACTTCGGCATTGCTGCTGATCGCCTACGCCCTGTTGTTCCTGCCACTGGCCCAGGCGCCGATCCGCACCGCCCTGAACAAGGCGGCGCCGCAGCTTGAGGAGGCGGCTCGCACATTGGGCGCCTCGTCATTCAGCGCTTTCTGTCGAGTGACGCTGCCGATTATTTTCCCGGCGCTGGGGGCGGCTTTTGCCCTGGTATTCCTGGATGCGATGAAGGAGCTGACGGCGACCTTGCTGTTGAGTCCAACCGGGCTGAACACGCTGGCGACCGAAGTCTGGGCGCATACAGCGAACGTGGAGTTTGCGGCGGCGGCGCCTTATGCGGCGTTGTTGATATTGGTGTCGGGATTGCCGGTCTATTTGCTGACGACGCGGATGTATCTGAGCCGTTAAGACGGCCATCGCGAGCAAGCTCGCTCCCACATTTAATCTGCGACGTTCACAAATCTAGTGTCCACCAACGATCACTGTGGGAGCGAGCTTGCTCGCGATGAGGCCAGCACAGACACCCCATCAAGCCCTGAACTGCCCCAGGCTCGCCTTCAACTGCGCCGCCAGACCATCGAGCACCTTGCCGCTCGCCGTGGTCTCCACAACGGCTTGCGCCGCCTTCTCGGCCTGGGCGTGAATGGTCTGGACCCGCCCCCGCACAGCCTGCGCGCCCTGCGCCTGATGCGCCGCAGCCTGGGTAGCCAGACCAATCGCCGCATGGACCTGCTCGACGGACGCCTGCACCGACTGCTGCAACCGCGCACTGTCACGCAGCACCAGCAAACCCTCACTGGCCTGACGCCCGGCCTGACCGATTGCCGCCACCGCCTCACGCGCACCTTGTTGCAACGCCACGATGTGCGCCTGAATATCGCCAGTGGAACTCTGCGTCTTGCTCGCCAGCGCCCGCACCTCATCTGCCACCACCGCAAACCCGCGCCCCGTCTCGCCGGCACGCGCCGCTTCGATGGCCGCGTTCAGCGCCAGCAGGTTGGTTTGCTCGGCGATGCCGTGAATTACCGTCAGCACCACCTCAATCTGCTCACTTTGCTGCGCCAGGCGCTCGATCACTTGCGCGCCTGTATTGACCTGCCCCGCCAGCTCCTCGATCAGGCTGCCGACTTTCGCCGAGGTGCGGGTGTTTTCATCGGTAGCCTGACGAATGTCCACGACTTGCTTGAGCGCCGCCTGCATGGCGTGGCTTTCCGACTGCGCCTCATCCGCCATTTGCGACAGGGCGCGCAAACTCTCCGCCACCTCGTCGCGCTGCATGCCAGCCGCCGCATCCGCACCAGCGTTGCGCAAGGTCATGGCGCCAATTTCCACACCGGTACGCTGAGCCACATCGCCCGCCTCGCGCACGATCGGCTGTAACTTGTCCACAAAGCGATTGACCGCCGAGGCCATGTCACCGATTTCATCCTTGCTGTTGATCTGCACGCGCTTGGTCAGATCGCCCTCGCCCGCTGCCAGGTCATCCATGGCTACGATCAGCATTTTCAGGCGATTGACCACTCGGCGGCCGAGCACCACCGCCAACAACAGCAGGACACTGAAACCCACCACCGCCAGGCATACGCCGATGCGCCAGCGCAATGTCGTAGCAGCTTCCTGCACGGTGCTGGTGGTATTGGCTTTCATTTCAGTTGCGGTGGATTGGGCCGACTGCAGGCGCGAGCGCATGGCCGTTGCGCTGTCAGCCGCCGCGCCTTTCAGACTGTCGCCCACCAGTTGATCGCTGCTGGCGATCAAGGCCGAGAAGCGCTTGTCCAGGGCCGTGAGATCAGTCTCCACCGAAGCGGTCGAGACGCCCATCAGGACCTTGCCGATTTCCACGCCATTGGGATTGATCGAAGCCTCGGTGTAGAAGACCGAAGGATCGTTCTTCGCCGCATCCAGCACCTTGTCGAGCGCCCGCTCACCCTGGCCTTTTTCCAGTAGCGCCTTGTTGATCGGGTTTTCCCGGTTGAGATAGCGTGTCAGGTGCTGGCCGGTAGCGTCGTCATACACCACGAACAGCACATTGGGATTGCGCTGCGCCCGGCGGGCGAATTCGGAAAGCGTCGGGACGTCGTTGTCCCACATGGCGCGGGGCGCGACTGATGCCAGAAGCTGCGCCATGTCGCTGGCGGAGTCCTTCAGATCCTTTTCCAGGGTCGAACGCAATTGCGCCTGCTCCTCCTCCAGTCGCGAGGACAAACCGGCCGTGAGGCGCTGACGCGTACTGGTAGAGAGGCTGTCCAGACTGGACGTGACTTCGCGCCCTGCCTGCTCGAGCTCGGCAGAGAGCTTTTGACTGTCCGCGCCCAGGCGCAGGCCCAGATCGGCTTCCAGCGCAGTCACCGTGCTCCGGGTCAGAGCAACGGCCACCAGCACCTGCACCAATAGGGCGATACCCAGGGTAACGAACACGGGCCGCAACAAACGGCTTTGTAACAACGAGAGAACGGCCGACATCTGAAATCCCTCTGCTTTGGCGCCATTAAATTGATAGCACGCCAGAAGCAATGCTTTTTTTAATGTTCACAGCAAAGGTCATGCCGTCCGACAGACAAATACGACAAAGGCCCCGATTAAGGAGCCTTTGTGTTTTACATCAACGACTTATCAAGCAAACGGATGACGCAGAACGATGGTTTCGTTGCGGTCCGGGCCCGTCGAAATAATGTCGATCGGCGCGCCGATCAGCTCTTCGACGCGCTTGATGTAAGCACGGGCGTTAGCTGGCAGCTCTTCCAGGGTTTTGGCACCCACGGTCGACTCGGTCCAGCCCGGCACTACTTCGTACACAGGCTGCAGGCCCACGTAGCTGTCAGCATCAGTCGGGGCAACGTCCTTACCCTGCGCATCCTTGTAGCCGACGCAGATGTTGATGGTTTCCAGACCGTCGAGTACGTCCAGCTTGGTCAGGCAGATGCCCGAGATGCTGTTCACATCGATAGCGCGACGCAGGATAACAGCGTCGAACCAGCCGCAACGACGGGCACGGCCGGTAGTCGCGCCGAACTCATGACCTTGTTTGGCCAGGTGCGCACCGACTTCGTCGAACAGCTCCGTCGGGAATGGACCCGAACCTACACGCGTGGTGTAAGCCTTGGTGATGCCCAGGATGTAGTCCAGGAACATAGGGCCAACACCCGAACCGGTAGCAACGCCGCCAGCGGTGGTGTTAGAGCTGGTCACGTACGGGTAGGTACCGTGGTCGATGTCCAGCAACGAACCCTGGGCGCCTTCGAACATGATGTCTTTGCCAGCGCGACGCAGGTCGTGCAGCTCGGCAGTCACGTCCAGCATCAGCGGCTTGAGCAGCTCAGCGTATTCTTTGCACTCGGCCAGGGTCTTGTCGAATTCGATGGCTGGCTCTTTGTAGTAACCCACCAGCATGAAGTTGTGGTAATCCACCAGCTCACGCAGCTTGTCTTCAAAGCGCGGCATGTTGAGCAGGTCGCCCACACGCAGGCCACGGCGTGCAACCTTGTCTTCATAGGCCGGGCCGATGCCGCGACCGGTGGTGCCGATCTTCAGTTCGCCACGGGCCTTTTCACGGGCCTGGTCCAGCGCAACGTGGAAGGACAGGATCAGCGGGCAGGAAGGGCTGATGCGCAGGCGCTCGCGCACCGGTACGCCTTTCTCTTCCAGCTTGACGATTTCCCGCATCAGGGCGTCAGGTGCAACCACCACGCCGTTGCCGATCAGGCACTGCACACCCTCGCGCAGCACGCCCGACGGAATCAGGTGCAAGACGGTCTTTTCACCGTCGATCACCAAGGTGTGGCCAGCGTTGTGGCCGCCCTGGTAACGCACTACGGCGGCAGCATGTTCGGTCAGCAGATCAACGATCTTGCCTTTGCCCTCATCACCCCATTGGGTGCCCAGGACTACGACATTCTTACCCATAACACTTGTCCTCATTCGCGCAAACTTGGTGCCGGCGGCGGCCGGCAGGAAAACTCAAGAAGCCAGTGGCGAAACTTGCCAAAGCCCGTTCTGCTGAATCAATTGCCGGTCGCAGTCCGCTTCACGGGCGGCGGCCAAAGGTTGTCCAGGCAAGGCCTGAACGACACGCTGACCCTCACTGCGCAACTGGCAAACCTGCTGCCAGAGTGCTGCATCCGTACTGTCAGGCATCCAGATACCGCCAGACGGTAGCTCGATCTCAGCACGCCCCAGGGTCACCAGGGTTTTCAAATCGGTAGAGAAACCGGTTGCCGGACGGGCGCGACCGAAGTCGGCGCCGATGTCGTCGTAACGACCGCCCTGGGCAATCGACTGGCCAACACCCGGCACGAACACGGCGAACACCACACCGGTGTGGTAGTGGTAACCGCGCAACTCGCCCAGGTCGAAATACAATGGAAGCTCAGGGAAACGCACGGACAGCCGCTCGGCAATCGCCAGCAAGTCGTCCAGAGCCGCCAGAACAGGGGCCGGAGCCTTGGCCAGGCGCTCGCGGGCTGCAGCCAGCACTTCACGATCGCCACACAGATCGACCAACGCCCGCAGCATGCCCGACAGATCGGCAGGCAAGCCCTCGGTCAAGGTAATGACCTCATCGATGGCCTTGCGTTGCAAGGCATCGAACAACTGTTGCTCGACTTCACCGGACAAACCGGCAGCGCGAGCCAGGCCACGGTAGATACCGACATGACCGAGGTCCATGTGCACATCCGGCACATCGGCCAGTTGCAGCATGGCGAGCATCAAGCTGATGACTTCGACGTCGCTGCTTGGGCTGCCGTCGCCGTACAACTCGGCGCCCAGCTGAATCGGGCTGCGCGAGGACGACAAAGCGCGAGGCTGAGCATGCAGAACACTACCGGCATAGCACAGCCGACTCGGACCTTCGCGACGCAGGGTGTGCGCATCGATACGCGCCACTTGCGGCGTGATGTCGGCACGGAAACCCATCTGCCGGCCCGATTGCGGGTCGATGACCTTGAAGGTGCGCAGATCCAGGTCCTGGCCCGCGCCGGTCAGCAGGGATTCCAGGTACTCGATATGGGGAGTCACGACAAACTCGTAACCCCAGCTCTGGAACAGATCCAACACCTGACGGCGCGCGACTTCAATACGCGCAGCTTCCGGTGGCAGTACTTCTTCGATGCCATCTGGCAGAAGCCAGCGGTCTACCGTTGCCATTACGCCTTCCCCTATATCCGGGCGACCAGCCTGTCGGCGAGCCTTGAGTGAAGCAGAAAATGGTCGGCTTGCGCACAAACCACGCGCATGAGCGACGGAGCGAAAAGCCCTTCTACCGGCTTCGCCAACCACTTTCCTCGAAAATCTGTCGAGCCAATCGGCCCGGCATCCGCTTGAGAACAGCAATCAAACATGCAGACGCAAAAAAGCCGGGAATTTCCCGGCTGCCGCATCATACACACGTTTTCCCAAAGGATCACCCCGCCAGAGGTTTTAGCCGCCCGGCGGGGGATAAATCGGGTCAACGCCGTATCAAGGCTTGGCTTTTTCCAGGTAGTGGAAGAAGTCGCTGCTTGGGTCCAGGACCAATACGTCGGATTTGTTCGCGAAGCTTTCACGGTAGGCGCGCAGGCTACGATAGAACGCGTAGAACTCCTGATCCTGACCGTAGGCCTTGGAATAGATCGCAGCGGCCTGGGCATCACCATCACCGCGAACCTCCTCGGATTCACGATAGGCTTCAGCCAGCAGCACGCGGCGTTGGCGATCGGCGTCGGCACGGATGCCTTCGGCCAGCTCGTTACCCTTGGCGCGGTGCTCGCGAGCTTCACGCTCACGCTCGGTGCTCATACGTTCGAACACACTGCGGTTCACTTCTTTCGGCAGGTCGATGGTCTTGACCCGAACATCGACCACTTCGATGCCCAGCTCTTTCTCGGCCATTTTGTTCAGCGAAGCCGTGATATCCGCCATCAGCGCATCACGCTCACCCGACACCACTTCGTGCAAGGTGCGCTTACCGAACTGGTCACGCAGGCCCGATTCCAGACGACGGGACAGACGCTCGTCGGCGATCTGCTTGAGGCCGGAAGTCGCGGTGTAGTAACGCTCTGCGTCCTTCACGCGCCACTTGGCGTAGGCATCGACCATCACGGCTTTCTTTTCCAGCGTCAGGAAGCGTTGTGTCGGTGCATCCAGCGTCATCAGGCGGGCGTCGAATTTACGCACCTGGTTAACGTAGGGCACTTTCACATGCAGGCCTGGCTGAACATCGGTCTGAACCACGCGACCGAACTGCAGCAACACCGCACGCTCGGTCTGAGCCACGATGTAGAAGCAGTTCCAGGCAGCGATCGCCACGACGACGCCGACAATAAGGGCGATCAGCGATTTATTGCTCATCAGCGACTCTCCCTGGTACGTGCTTGCTGTTGCTGCAGATCTGCTGCCGCACGCGTATTCGCTTCATTGCTGCTGGCTGCCGCACCGCTCATCGGAGCGCTGGTGTTGCGACCACTTTCGACCATTTTGTCCAGCGGCAGGTACAGCAGGTTGTTCTGGCCGTTCTTGTTGCCGGTCACGAGAACCTTGCTAGTGTTGCTGAAGACTTCCTGCATGGTGTCCAGGTACAGACGCTGGCGGGTGACTTCAGGAGCCTTTCGGTACTCGGCGACCAGCTTGGTGAAGCGATCGGCCTCACCCTTGGCGCGCGAGACGGTTTCGTCACGGTAACCATTGGCATCCTCGAGGATGCGCTGGGCCTGACCACGAGCTTCCGGCACGACACCGTTGGCATAGGTTTCGGCCTGGTTGCGCGAACGCTGCTCGTCTTCCCGGGCACGGATCACGTCATCGAAGGCTTCCTGGACTTCACGCGGTGCCGCTGCGCTCTGAACGTTGACCTGGGTAACGGTGATACCGGTGCGATAGGTGTCCATGAAGCGCTGCAGACGCTCCTTGATCTCGCTGGCCATCAACTCACGACCTTCGGTCAGTACCTGGTCCATCGCGGTGGAACCCACCACATGGCGCAAGGCGCTGTCGGTCGCGTGCTGCAGGCTGATTTCCGGCTGATCGACGCTCAGCACGAAGTCCTGCAGATTGCTGATCTTGTACTGCACGGTCAGCGGCACTTCGACGATGTTCTCGTCTTCAGTCAGCATCTGGCCCTGCTTGGTATAGGCACGCTCACGCGTGACGTTTTCCAGGTACTTCCTGTCGATCGGCGGGAAGTAGATATTCAGGCCCGGACCTACGGTTTCGTAGTACTTGCCGAAACGCAGCACCACGGCTTGCTCCTGCTCGTCGACGACATAAACCGCGCTATACAGCCACACGGCGGCCAGCACGACCAGACCGATGCCGAGCAGGCCGCCAAAGCCGCCACTCTTGCCCGGACCACCGCCGTCGTCGCTACCACGTTTCTTACCACCACCGAACAAACCGTTCAGGCTTTCCTGCAGCTTACGGAAGGCCTCGTCGAGATCCGGTGGCCCCTTGCGGTCGCCGTTGTTACGACGCTTGCCACCCCAAGGATCCTGATTATTCGAGTTGCCACCCGGCTCATTCCAAGCCATAGCGCTCTCCATCTGATAAAGCAAAGACGCACCCACGGCGCGCCGACCAATGCTACAGAATGCCTGTCACCGCGGCACAACCGCTTTCTCAGGCTTTTATTGCAAAGTGTGTTGCTCGATGAATTCCATCGGCTGCAATCCCTCGCGGCTTACCAGTCGATTCAACTCGACCCGGGGCAAACGAACGGCCAGCAAACTGATGCCTTCTTCGTCGTGTTCTTCTTTCTGCACCGCACCGAGCTCAAAGAACTGCGCACGCAGTCGAGCGAATCGTTGTGGCAAGCGCAAGGTACCGACGAACAAATCACTGCCCAGTAACTCGGCAATGGCTTGTTCAAGCAATTCCAGACCACTGCCATCACGCGCCGACAGCCAGACCCGTTGGGGCTTGCCGTTTTCGTCGCGCTGGATTTGTGGCTCAACGCCTTCAAGCAAATCGAGTTTGTTATAGACCTCGAGGATCGGCAAGTCCTGAGCACCAATCTCGCCGAGCACCACCATTACCTGCTCGATCTGCAACATGCGATCCGGTTCGGCCGCATCGATCACGTGCAACAACAGATCGGAGTTACTCGACTCTTCGAGGGTAGACCGAAATGCTTCGACCAGCTTGTGGGGCAAGTGACGAATGAAACCCACAGTGTCCGCCAGGACAATCGGCCCCAGATCATCTATATCCAGACGGCGCAGGGTCGGGTCCAGCGTGGCAAACAATTGGTCAGCTGCGTAGACGTCGGACTTCGTCACGTTATTGAAGAGCGTGGATTTACCGGCGTTGGTGTACCCCACCAGGGACACGGTAGGAATATCCGCACGCGATCGGCCACGGCGCGACTGTTCTCGCTGGCTGCGTACCTTCTCCAGCCGCCCCTTGATCTGCCGCAGGCGAACCCGCAGCAAACGGCGGTCGGTTTCCAGCTGGGTTTCACCCGGGCCACGCATACCGATACCGCCACCTTGGCGCTCAAGGTGGGTCCACCCACGAACCAGCCGGGTGCTCATGTGGTCAAGCTGGGCCAGTTCGACCTGGAGCTTGCCTTCATGGGTACGGGCGCGCTGGGCGAAAATATCGAGAATCAGACCGGTACGGTCGATCACGCGACACTCGAAAACACGTTCGAGGTTACGCTCCTGACTGGGTGTGAGGATGTGATTGAAAATCACCAGATCGGCCTGTTCGGCTTTGACCAGGTCGCGCAGTTCCTCGACCTTGCCACTGCCAATCAGTGTCTTTGCGGTTGGCCGATGACGCGGCACGTTAAAAAACGCGACGGTCTCGGCACCCGCCGAATTAGCCAGTTCCTGAAACTCCTGCGGATCTTCGCGCGCCTCAGGGTCCTGTCCATCCAAGTGAACGAGGATTACTCGCTCACCACCACCGTGGCGCTCAAAGAACAAAGGAGACTCCTATCAGGCGTTACCTGGCTCAGCGTCACCAGCTTCGGATTCGGTTGCGCTAGGCAGACGAATTGGACGAACCGGCACCACTGTAGAGATCGCGTGTTTGTAGACCATCTGGCTGACGGTGTTTTTCAGCAGGATAACGAACTGGTCGAAAGACTCGATCGTGCCTTGCAGTTTGATACCGTTGACCAGATAGATGGACACCCCAACTTTCTCTTTACGTAACGTATTCAAGTAAGGGTCTTGTAGCGAATGCCCTTTTGACATGTGCCGCACTCCTTTAAGGATTCAATATAAAAAATAGGTAAACAGATGGCTTTGGCCGTCACACCCCCAAGGATAGACGGCAATTGCAAGGACTCAGCTCAATATGGAGACGGTCCCCAGGTATTTCAAGGCGCGCGGCAGATTGTCGCAATCGAGACTGTCCAGCCAATGCAGATCAGTCCAACTGCGCAGCCAGGTGAACTGGCGTTTCGCCAATTGGCGCGTGGCAATGATTCCACGCTCCTGCATCTCGGCTGACGTCAGCTTGCCATCCAGGTAGTCCCAGACTTGGCGGTAGCCTACTGCACGTATAGACGGCAACCCGGCATGCAGGTCACCTCTATTACGCAGGGCTACGACCTCGTCAATGAATCCCTGTTCCAACATTAAAGTGAATCTTTGTTTAATTCGCTCGTGCAGTACCTGGCGATTTGCCGGAGCAATAGCCAAGTTCGCGACAGTATAGGGCAATTGTTGCCGCCCCGAAGCGGCTGCTTCGGTACTTTGCACAGATTGTTGCAATCGCAGGGCGGTCATGCTTTGACCGCTGACACGATAAACCTCCAGTGCTCGACTCAATCGCTGGGGATCGTTCGGATGTATTCGAGCCGCAGACTCCGGATCGATTACCGCCAATTGTTCGTGCAAGGCTTGCCAGCCAAGGCGTGCAGCCTCTTCTTCGATTTGCGCGCGGACGTCGGGATCGGCCGCCGGCATATCCGCCAGACCTTCAACCAAAGCCTTGTAATAGAGCATGGTGCCGCCCACCAGCAGCGGAATTTTTCCGCGTGCGGTGATCTCCGCCATAGCTTGCAGGGCGTCACGGCGGAAATCCGCAGCCGAATAGCTCTCGGCCGGATCGAGAATATCGATCAGACGATGCGGATATTGCGCCAGCAGCTCTTTGGAAGGCTTGGCGGTGCCAATGTCCATGCCACGGTAGACCAGCGCCGAATCGACGCTGATCAACTCGCACGGCAGAACCTTGGTGAGTTCGATGGCCAGATCGGTCTTGCCGGCGGCGGTCGGGCCCATCAGGAAAATCGCAGGTGGGAGCTGGCTCATCAACGACCGCGCAAGAAGAGTTTGTCCAGATCGTCCAGGCCCAGTTGGGTCCAGGTCGGTCGGCCATGGTTGCATTGACCGCTACGCTCGGTGTTTTCCATGTCACGCAGCAGAGCGTTCATTTCCGGCAGGGCCAGGCGCCGATTCGCACGAACCGCACCGTGGCAGGCCATGGTCCCGAGCAATTCATTCAGGTGCGCCTGAATGCGGTCACTGGTGCCGAACTCCATCAGGTCGGCCAGGACGTCGGCGACCAGCCGGTTGGCCTCGGCCTGCTTGAGCAGTGCCGGGATTTGCCGGATCGCCAGGGTTTCCGGGCCAAGGCGCTGCAATTCGAAGCCCAGGCGCTGGAACCAGGCGACATGCTCCTCGGCGCAATCGGCTTCACGCTGGCTGACGGCCAGGGACTCCGGCACCAGCAACGGCTGGCCGCTCAGGCCCTCGCTGGCCATCGCCACTTTCAGGCGCTCGTACATGATCCGCTCGTGGGCGGCATGCATGTCCACCAGCACCAGGCCCTGGGCGTTTTCCGAAAGAATATAGATGCCCTTGAGTTGTGCCAGTGCATATCCCAGCGGCGGGATGTCGTCCTGCCCGGCCGGTAGCGCAACGGCATTGGCCTCGGGCAGCGGCGCAAAAAACTCGCGATAGGCGGCCTGCGCTTCGGCGACAGGCACACCGGACTGCGGACGCGGCGTGTATTGATACTGATAACCCGCGCCCGCTCCCGAACCCGCCGGCGCATTGAACGACGGCTGAGCCTGAGGCTGCTCCAGCAGCGCATTGGCGGCCAGGCGCATTTCGCCCTGGGGCCCGAATTCACCGGCTTCGAGGCCGGTAGGCCGGACGATGGCCGTGGCAACCGGTGCCGCCAGTTGATCGTCGGGGCGCACATCGCCCAAGGCGCGGTGCAAGGTGCCGTAGAGGAAATCGTGAACCATGCGCCCTTCACGGAAGCGCACTTCGTGCTTGGTCGGGTGCACGTTGACGTCCACGCCGGTCGGATCGACTTCGAAAAACAGCACGAAGGTCGGGTGCCGACCGTTGAACAGCACGTCGCGATAAGCCTGGCGTACCGCGTGAGCCACCAGCTTGTCGCGAACGGCACGGCCATTGACGAAGAAATACTGCAAATCGGCCTGGCTGCGGTTGAAGGTCGGCAAGCCGACCCAGCCCCATAGATGCAGACCGTTGCGCTCGATCTCGATCGGCAGCGCCTGCTCCAGGAAGCCCGGCCCGCAGATCGCTGCCACGCGCCGGGCACGGGCCGCATCATCATGGGCCTCGTGCAGGCTGAGGATGGTCTTGCCGTTGTGACGCAGATGGAACGCCACATCGAAGCGCGCCAGGGCCAGGCGCCTGATCACTTCTTGCAGGTGATCGAATTCGGTTTTTTCGGTCTTGAGAAACTTGCGCCGCGCTGGCGTGTTGAAGAACAGGTCGCGCACTTCAACCGATGTACCCACCGGGTGGGCCGCAGGCTGCACGCGGGGCGCCATGTCACGGCCTTCGGTCTCGACCTGCCAGGCCTGATCGGCGTCGCGGGTGCGCGAGGTCAGGGTCAGGCGCGCCACGGAGCTGATCGATGCCAGGGCCTCACCACGAAACCCCAGGCTCATGACCTGTTCGAGGTCTTCCAGGTTGCGGATCTTGCTGGTGGCGTGACGGGCCAGCGCCAGCGGCAGGTCATCGGCGGAAATGCCGCTGCCATCGTCGCGCACCCGCAGCAGCTTGACGCCGCCCTGCTCCACATCGACATCGATACGCCTGGCACCGGAATCAAGGCTGTTTTCCAGCAGTTCCTTGATCACCGAAGCCGGGCGTTCGACCACCTCACCCGCGGCAATCTGGTTCGCCAGTCGTGGGCTGAGCAGCTCGATACGAGCGCTGTTGTTCACGACTTGATTCATTCTTTGGCCGCCAGTTCAGTGCCCGGAATGGTCAGGTGCTGACCGATCTTGAGCTCATCGCTCGACAGGTTGTTGGCACTGCGCAGGGTCGCGGGCGACACCTGATAGCGCACAGCGATCATCGCCAGGGTCTCGCCCGGGTTGACGCGGTGGTCACGTGGACCTTGGGCGATTTTGCCGGAATCACGCAGCCAGGCGATGTAAGTGCCCGGTGGAGGGTTCTGCTGGAAGAACTGACGCACGCCGCTGCTGATCGAACGCGCCAACGCCTGCTGATGGCTCGAGGCCGCGAGTTTCGAGGCTTCGTCGGCGTTGGAGATGAACCCGGTTTCCACCAGGATCGACGGAATATCCGGCGATTTCAGCACCATGAACCCGGCTTGCTCGACCCGCTGCTTGTGCAGAGGCGTAACCCGGCCAATGTTGCTCAGCACCTTCTGGCCAACGTTCAGGCTGGACGTCAGGGATGCCGTCATCGACAGGTCAAGCAGTACGCCGGCGAGCATGCGGTCCTTGTCATCGAGGCTGACGTTGCCGGCACCACCGATCAGGTCGGAACGGTTTTCGCTGTCGGCCAGCCAGCGGGCCGTCTCGGAGGTCGCGCCGCGATCGGACAGGGCAAATACCGAGGCACCGAACGCGGCGGCAGAAGGCGCGGCGTCGGCGTGGATCGAGACGAACAGGTCGGCGCCTTTCTTGCGGGCAATTTCGGTACGGCCGCGCAACGGAATGAAATAGTCGCCGGTACGGGTCAGTTCGGCGCGGAAACCTTTCATGCCGTTGACCTGGCGTTGCAGCTCGCGGGCGATGGCCAGTACCACGTCTTTTTCACGCTGACCGCGAGAACCCGATGCACCCGGGTCTTCACCGCCGTGACCGGCGTCGATCACCACAATGATGTCGCGCTTACCGGCCGGGGCTGGTGGCAGCTTGATCGCAGGCTCCGCAGGCGTGACCGGCACGGCGGGCACTGTGGCGACCGAAGGCGCTGGCGCGGGAGGAGGAGCGGCATCCGCGGCGTTATCGAACAGATCGACCACCAAGCGGTTGCCGTACTGGGCATTCGGCGCCAGGGAGAAGCTCTTCGGTGTCACGGCCTTTTTCAGGTCGATGACCACCCGCAGATCGGTCGGCGTGCGTTGAGCCGAGCGCATGGCGGTGATCGGGGTGTTCGAGGTGTTGACGTTGAGCGGCGCACCGAGGGTCGCGCCATTGATGTCGATGACCAGACGATCCGGAGCCGTCAGGGTAAAGACGCTGTGTTGCACCGGGCCGGTCAGGTCAAACACCAGTCGTGTGTTGTCCGGCGCCCGCCACAGGCGAACACTGTTGACCTTCGTCTCGGCCACAGCGTCGACGGTCACCGCCAAAAACAACAATCCTACGGCAGCAACCAACGCGCGAAAGCGCATACCTAACCCCATCATTTAATTGGATTCCAATGCCAAAGCGGCACACCAGGCCTCGCCACGCGAGCCCTGGGATAAAATGTTCAGCGAACGCCCGCTGTCTTGCGGGCTAATGGTAATGGTCAGGTCCGGCTTTGGCAAAAAGCCTGCACCTTTTTCGGGCCACTCGATCAGGCACAGCGCGTCGTCTTCGAAGTAGTCGCGGATACCGAGGTACTCAAGCTCCTCCGGGTCGACCAGACGGTACAAGTCGAAATGGAAGGCCCGAATATCGCCGATCTCGTAGGGTTCAACCAGGGTGAACGTCGGGCTTTTTACGGCCCCGACATGCCCCAGGCCACGGATGATGCCTCGGGACAAGGTGGTCTTGCCCATTCCCAGGTTGCCCTCGAGGAAGATCAGGCCATGGCCTTGGGTGATTCGGGCAATGCGTGCGCCAAAGTCGCTCATGGCCTGCTCATCGGCCAGGTACAGGGTTACTTCAGACACGGTGCTTGCTCCTCCAACAACTGACGAATGGCTGGAATCAGATCACTGGCCGCCAGCCCACGGCCGAATTTTCCTTGTTGCTCACCGGCATTGGCGTGCAGCCAGACGCCCAGACAGGCCGCGTCGAATGCGGCCATGCCCTGGGCCAGCAGCGCCCCGAGCAAACCGGCCAGTACATCGCCCAGCCCGGCGGTGGCCATCGCCGGATGGCCCTGATGACACAGCGCCAGGCGCCCGTCGGGACTGGCGATCAAACTTCCGGCACCTTTGAGCACCACGACCGCTGTGTATTTCTTGCTCAATGCACGGGCAGCTGCAGGACGATCAGCCTGCACCTGGGCAGTGCTCAGGCCCAGCAACCGTGCGGCCTCCCCGGGATGCGGCGTGATCACGCAATCCCTGGGCAAGCTCACACTCGCTTCGGCCAACATGTTCAGCGCATCGGCATCCCAGACTTGCGGCAGTGGTGCGTTGGCGGCGGCCGACAATAGGCTGCGTCCCCAGGCAGCCTGACCCAGCCCCGGGCCGACCACCAATACGGAAACTTTTTGCAGCAATTCCATCAACTGATTGGCCGAAGAAGCGCCCAGCACCATGGCCTCGGGGATTCTGGCCAGGGCCGCCGGCACATGTTCGCCGCGGGTTGCCACCGACACCATGCCCGCACCGCTGCGCAGCGCAGCCTGCGCGCTCAGCAGGATCGCTCCGCCATAACCACGATCGCCGCCGATCAGCAGCATATGGCCGAACTTGCCTTTATGGGAAGCAGGTCGCCGCAAGGCCAGACGCGGCAGGTTAGCCGCCGTCAGGCGAAGGGCACTGCGCGGTGCCGCCTCGAGCAGCTGTAGATCGGCGTGCAGGTCGTTGAACACCAGCTTACCCACCACATCCGCCGCCTCACCGGTGAACACTCCCAGCTTCAACCCGATGAATGTCACCGTCAGGTCGGCACATACCGCGCAGCCAAGCACACGACCGGTATCGGCACACAGTCCTGAAGGGATATCCACCGCCGCAACCGGCAACCCGCTGGCGTTGATCGCGGCGATGGCGCTGGCATACGGCTCACGCACATCGCCGCCCAGTCCGGTGCCAAGCAAAGCATCCAGCACAATGCCGCGCATTCCGGATTGCGCGGTCCAGGGCTCGACGAGCACTTTTTCAGACACTGCCTCGGCATGGGCCAACGCCGCATCACCCTGCAAACGCTGCGGATCCCCCACCGCCAGCACCCGCACTGCCCAACCGGCACGTTTGGCCAGCGCCGCTACCAGATACCCATCCCCGGCATTGTTGCCGTGACCGGTCAGCACGCTCATTTCTTTCACTGTCGGCCACTGGCGGACCAAGGCCCGCCAGGTCGCATGCGCTGCACGCTGCATCAATTCGAAGCCCGGTGTGCCGGCCGCGATCAGGCTCGCATCGAGGCCTCGCACTTGTGCTGCGCTGTACAGCGCGTCGGGTAATTCATCTTTAATGTGCGGCATGCGTCTTCGGGCTCCGATGTCTGGCAGAATTATACGCACCTCAGCTCCGGTTTCTCTCGTCTCATGCCCGCTATTACCACAGACCTGCCCGCCCTCGCCCAATCCATCAAGGACTGGGGTCGTGAGCTGGGCTTTCAACAAGTCGGCATCAGCGGCCTCGACCTGGCCGAGCATGAGCAGCATCTGGAGCGCTGGCTCGCCGCCGGCTACCACGGCGAAATGGACTACATGGGCGCCCACGGCAGTAAACGCTCGCACCCCGAAGAGCTGGTGCCGGGCACATTGCGCGTGGTGTCCCTGCGCATGGACTATCTGGCGGGCGACACCCACATGGCAAAAATGCTCGCCCAACCGGAAAAAGCCTACGTCTCGCGTTATGCCCTGGGTCGCGATTACCACAAGTTGATCCGTAAACGCGTGCAACAACTGGCGGAAAAGATCCAGGCGGTCATCGGGCCTTTCGGTTATCGCGCATTCGTCGACAGTGCCCCGGTGCTGGAAAAAGCCATCGCCGAACAGGCCGGCCTGGGCTGGATCGGCAAAAACACTCTGGTTTTGAATCGCAAGGCAGGCAGTTATTTCTTCCTCGCCGAACTGTTCGTTGACTTGCCGCTGCCGGTAGACCCACCCCACGCCACCGAACACTGCGGGCGGTGCAGCGCCTGCCTCGACATCTGCCCGACCAACGCCTTCGTCGGCCCCTATGTGCTGGATGCCCGACGCTGCATTTCCTACCTGACCATCGAACTCAAAGGCGCCATCCCTGAGGACCTGCGGCCACTGATCGGCAATCGGGTGTTCGGTTGCGATGATTGCCAGATCGTCTGCCCGTGGAACCGCTTCGCCCGTCCGTCCGGTGAAAGCGACTTCAAGCCGCGGCACAATCTGGACAACGCCGGGCTGGCAGAACTGTTCATGTGGGATGAAGAGAAGTTTCTCAGCAGTACCGAAGGCTCGCCGCTGCGCCGGACCGGTTACGAAAACTGGTTGCGCAACCTGGCGGTGGGCCTGGGCAATGCGCCGTCAACGATTCCCGTGCTGGAGGCGCTGAAGGCGCGACGGGAACATCCTTCGCAACTGGTACGTGAACACGTCGAGTGGGCGTTGCGCCAACATGCCGAACGTCAGGCTTCGTCGTTGTAGACGAACTTGGGCATATCCCAGTGGAAACGGATCGCCAGCAAGCGCAGCAGAAAACCACCGAACAGAGTGATCAGAATCGATTGTTCGTCGGGTAATTGCAGATAGATGCAGAGCATGTAGCACCATGCCGCCGCAAACGACACGCTGGCATAGAGCTCACGCCGGAAGATCAGCGGAATGTCGTTGCAGAAGATGTCCCGCAGGATGCCGCCGAAAACCCCGGTGATCACCCCGCTGACCGAGGCCACCAACATGCCGTGGCCCATTTCCAGGGCGGTGATGCAGCCGATCAGGGTGAAAGCCACCAGGCCCATGGCATCGAGCACCAGGAACAGTGAACGCAGATGGCGCATCCAGCGCGCCGTGAACACCGTAATCATCGCGGCGACAGACGTCAGCACCAGGTATTCCGGGTGTTTGACCCAGGTCAGCGGGTAGTGCCCGAGCAGCATGTCGCGCACCGACCCGCCCCCCAGCGCCGTGACGCAAGCGATCAACACCACACCGAACCAGTCCATGCCACGACGCCCGGCAGACAGGGCGCCGGTCATGGCTTCGGTGGTGATGGCGATCAGGTAGAGCATCAGCAGCATGGTGGCGATCCTTACAAAAAGGCGCGCAGTCTACTCACTTCACCCAGGCACCAAAAGAGGGCATTGCTCACTGTAGGAGCCGGCTTGCTGGCGAAGGCGTCCTCAAGGGCCCCTTCGCTGGCAAGCCAGCGCCTACAGATCGGGTTTCAGGCTCAGGCTTTGATGAAATGCTTGCGGTAATGCTGCAACTCGGCGATGGATTCGCGGATGTCGTCCAGGGCCAGGTGGGTGCTGCCCTTCTTGAAGCTGTCACGCACGTCCGGTGCCCAGCGAGCAGCCAGCTCTTTGAGCGTGGATACGTCGAGGTTGCGGTAGTGGAAATAGCTTTCCAGGGATTTCATGTGCGTATAAAGGAAGCGTCGATCCTGGCAGATGCTGTTGCCGCAGATCGGCGATTTGCCCTTCGGCACCCACTTCTCCAGGAAGGCGATGGTTTCGGCCTCGGCTTCGGCCATGCTGATGCGGCTGTCGCGAACCCGTTGAGTCAGCCCGGAACCGCCGTGCTGACGGGTGTTCCACTCGTCCATGCCGGCGAGGATTTCGTCGCTGTGGTGAATGGCGATCACCGGGCCTTCGGCCAGGGTGTTCAGGTCACTGTCGGTGACGATGGTGGCCATTTCGATGATGACGTCGGTATCCGGGTTCAGACCGGTCATTTCCAGGTCGATCCAGATCAGGTTCTGCGGGTTTTGCATGTGTCGGCTCCTAGGCAATGCTGCGCAGTTTAGCCTAGGCCGGTGGCCGGGCGTGCTAAACTCGCGGCCGTTTTACCTAATCGCTGCATTCTTGATACGGAACACCCATGGCCAAACGCCAACTCAATCGTCGTCAAAACTGGCGCATCGAAAAGATTCAGGGCGAACGCGCTGCCCGCGCCGCCAAACGCGAGTCCTCGGCTGTCGAGGCACTTGAGGGCGGCGATCTGGGCCCGGAACAACACGGCCTGGTGATCGCGCACTTCGGTGTGCAGGTCGAGGTCGAGGCCCGCGACGGCGAACTGGCCGGCCAGGTGTTCCGTTGCCACCTGCGCGCCAACCTGCCGGCGCTGGTGACCGGCGATCAGGTAGTCTGGCGTGCCGGCAACCAGGGCATCGGCGTGATCGTGGCGCAACTGCCGCGCAACACAGAGCTGTGCCGCCCGGACAGCCGTGGCCAGCTCAAGCCGGTGGCGGCGAACGTCGACATGATCGTCATCGTGTTTGCACCGCTGCCCGAGCCCCACGCCAACCTGATCGACCGCTACCTGGTCGCGGCCGAGCATGCGGGCATCAAACCGCTGTTGCTGCTGAACAAGTTCGACCTGATCGACGACAACAACGCTCCTGCGCTGAATGCCTTGCTCGCGGTGTACCGCACCCTCGGCTATCCGGTGCTGGAAGTGTCGGCGCACCACGGCAACGGTATGGAGCAGTTGCAGAAGCAGCTGGACGGACGCATCAGCGTGTTCGTCGGTCAGTCCGGTGTCGGCAAGTCATCGCTGGTCAACAGCCTGCTGCCGGATGTCGAAACCCGCGTCGGCCCGTTGTCCGAACTGTCCGGCCAGGGCACCCACACCACCACTACCGCGCGGTTGTTCCACTTCCCCGGCGGCGGTGAGTTGATCGACTCCCCGGGTATCCGCGAATTCGGCCTGGGTCACGTCAGCCGTGCCGACGTCGAAGCCGGCTTCATCGAGTTCAACGACCTGCTTGGCACCTGCCGCTTCCGTGACTGCAAGCATGATCGCGAACCCGGCTGCGCCCTGCTCAAGGCCCTTGAAGACGGCCGCGTGCAGCAGCAACGGATGAACAGCTACCGCTCGATCATCGCCAGTCTGCCGGAAAACGGCTACTAAACAGACGTACCGGCCGCTCCTGCCTTCAGCGGGACGGCCGGCGGCTGGATCTTCCCCCTGCTTAAACATCAGACCTTTCTGTAAGACACCAGCACCGGTGCTTGTAGGGCATTTCTCTTTAAATCACATCCCCTTGTAGCCGCCAGCCAATAGCCTAGCTTCAGACCCTCTTCGCACTCCAGCGACACCGAGGGACACCCATGCAAACCTACCATCTGTTCATCAGCCACTCGTGGAACTACTCCGACGCCCACAACAATCTCGTGCGCTTGCTCAACGCCAAGCCGGGGTTCGCGTACAAGAATTTTTCGGTGCCACCGGAAAACCCGATTGTCGGCGCGAAAACCGACAAACAACTTGAGGAGGCCATCGAAAACAAGATTCGCCCGTGTTCGGCGGTATTGATCATGGCCGGGATGTACTCCACCTACAGCAAGTGGATCAACAAGGAAATCGAGATCGCCAAGCGCATGGGCAAGGTGATCATTGCGATCAAGCCGTTTGGTGCCGAGCGGATTTCCACGGTGGTACGTGACGCGGCACATGCCGAATGTGCGTGGAACACCAACAGCATCATCGATGCGATTCGCCAGCACACGGCGGTGTAACCATGCGCAAGGGACTGTTTATCGGCATCAACGACTACACCCACGTGTCGCGCCTGAGCGGTTGCAGCAATGACGCCATGGCCATGGCCTCGGTGCTCAAGACCGACGCCAATGGCGATCCGAACTTCAAGAACATCGTACTGACCTCCGCCGAGGACTACCTGAGCCGGGAAAAACTCGAAGACCAGATCCGCGAGCTGTTTTCCGGGGATTGCAATGTCGCGCTGCTGTATTTCGCCGGCCACGGCAGCTTCGATACCGACACCGACGAAGGCATGTTGATCCCGCAGGATTACAAGAGCGCCAAGGACGGAATTCGCCTCAGCGACATTCTCAACTGGGCGAGCAAAGCCACGAAGATCAAAAACAAAGTGATCATTCTCGATTGTTGCCAGAGCGGCTCGGCCGGCGAACTGCGCGCCTTGCGCAGCGAAGGCAGCGTGATCGGCGAAGGCATGACCATTCTGACCGCCTGCAAAAAGGAAGAGCCGGCGATGGAGGGCGCGCAACACGGCGTGTTCACCGGATTGTTGCTCCAGGCCCTGCACGGCGGCGCCGCGAACATTCTGGGCAAGATCACCCCCGGCAGCCTTTATTCATTTGTCGACAATGCCCTCGATGCCTGGGAACAGCGTCCGGTGTTCAAGACCAACGTGTCGCAGTTCATTTCCCTGCGCGAAGTGTCACCGCTGATCCCCAAGGAAATCCTGCGCAAACTCCCCGAATGGTTTGCCGAAGCCGAGTCGGTGTACCCCCTCGCCCCCAGCTTTGAGCCCACCGAACCTGAATTCAACCCGGAGCACGGCGAGGTCTTCGCCCAGCTGCAAAAGTGCAACCGTCACAGCCTCATCGAACCGGTAGATGCCGAGCACATGTACTACGCCGCCATTCACGCCACCGGCTGCCGCCTCACCGCACTCGGCGCCTATTACCGCGAACTCGCGATCAAGGGACATTTCTGATGCCAGTGTTTATCAGCTACCGCCACATGGATCGCGCCCACGCGGTCAAAATCAACACGCGCCTGATCCAGGCCAACATCAAGACCTACCTCGACGTACTGGATGCCGAATCCCAGACCACCGATGACATCACCGGGGTGATCACCCGCAACATCAGCGAATGCACGCACCTGCTGGCGGTGGTGTCGGAGAAAACCGCACTGTCCTGGTGGGTACCGTTCGAAATCGGCGAGGCAACCATCACGAATCGACGTATCTGTTCGTACAGGACCGGCCCGACAGAGCTGCCGTTGTACCTGGACAAATGGCCGAAGCTGACCAACGACCGGGACATCGAGTTCTTTATCGATGCCTATCGAAACGAAGCGATGCTCAAGCGCTCGATGTCACTGGAGTCGGTGACCGGCAGCGAGTCGGTGCGCAGCGTCAACAAATCCAATGCGGATCGCTTTCACTCCGACCTCAAGTCGCGAATCATCCGCGGCTTTTAACGTAAAAAACGCCGACATCGCTGTCGGCGTTTTTTTTCGGTCACTGCTTGGGCGGTTCAGCCGGTTTGGCTGGCTCACCCGGTTTCGGTGCCGGATTATCGAACAAGTTCAGACGTTCGCGCAGTTCGTGGGCCGGCAGCGGTTCCTTGTCCGCCGGCAATGCGTTCGGGTCGACCGGTGTAGCCGGTGCGGCTCCCGGAGCAGCCGAACCTTGCGGCGCATCGGGGGCAGGCTCCGCACCTTGCGAACCTTCGATCGCACGTTGGGCTTTCTTGGTCAGCACCACAATGTCGATACGACGGTTCACCGGGTTGAACGGATGCTCGCGATCGAACAGGGCCGACGAGGCATAACCGACCACCCGCGCCACCTGCGCATCCGGATAGCTGCCCGCCACCAGCGCACGACGCGCGGCGTTGGCACGGTTGGCTGAGAGCTCCCAGTTACCGAAATCACCGGTGCCGGTGTATGGCTTGGCATCGGTGTGGCCGCTGATGCTGATCTTGTTCGGCACTGCCTTGATGGTGTCGGCCATGGCCAGCAGGATGTCTTCGAAATACGGTTTCAGACGGGCCGAGCCTGAGTCGAACATCGGGCGGTTTTCTGCGTCCATGATCTGGATACGCAGGCCGTCCTGTGTGATTTCGAACAGGATCTGATCCTTGAACTTCTGCAGCTGCGGGTTCTCTTCAACCTTGTTCTGCAGTTCTTGCAGCAACAATTCGAGGCGTTCTTTCTCGACCTGCTCGGCCATGCCTTCGACCTGGTCGGTATCGATGGTGACCTTGTCCGGCTGCGGCTGGGACTTCACTTCGGGGTTGAGGGTGTTTTCCGGCGCCAGGGTCGGCGTGCCCCCCAGATCGATGATGTAGGGCGTGCCGCTTTCGGAAAAACCGATCGGGTCCTTGAAGTAACCGGCGATGGCAATCTTCTGTTCCGGCGTGGCGGTGGACAGCAGCCACAACACCAGGAAGAACGCCATCATCGCTGTGGCGAAGTCCGCGAAGGCGATTTTCCAGGCGCCTCCGTGGTGTCCGCCGGCGATGCGCTTGACGCGCTTGATGATTATCGGCTGATTGTTTTCCATAACTTATCGACCGCGAACCGCTTGTTCCAGCTCGGCGAAACTTGGACGGTGCGCCGGGTAAAGTACCTTGCGCCCGAACTCCACGGCCAGCGATGGCGGCATGCCGGAAGCCGAAGCCACCAGCGAGGCCTTGATGGCTTCGTAGACATTCAGTTCTTCCTTGGCATCGTGGGCCAGGGAATGGGCCAGCGGGCCGAAGAAGCCGTAGGCGGCGAGAATACCGAAGAAGGTACCCACCAGTGCCGCACCTACGTGCAGGCCGATAGATTTCTGATCGCCCTCACCCAGCGAAGCCATGGTCACCACGATCCCCAGTACCGCCGCGACGATACCGAAACCGGGCATGGCGTCGGCGATGCCGTTCACGGCGTGGGATGGGTGTTCCAGATCTTCCTTGAGACTGAACAGTTCCATGTCGAACAAGCCTTCCAGCTCGTGCGGAGCCATGTTGCCGGAGGACATGATGCGCAGGTAATCGCAGATGAACGCGGTCATGCGCTCGTCCTTGAGAACGGTCGGGTACTTGGCGAAGATCGGGCTCGCGGCAGCGTCCTCGATGTCACCTTCGATGGCCATCATGCCTTCGCGGCGGCTCTTGTTGAGGATCTCGTAGATCAGGCCCAGCACTTCCAGATAGAAGCCGTGGTTGAAACGCGAACCGAACATGCTCAGGGACTTCTTGAGCACGTGCATCGTCATGTGGCCGGGGTTGGCCTGCAAGAATGCGCCAAGGGCGGCGCCACCGATGATCATGACCTCGAAAGGCTGGATCAGGGCGGCAATCTTGCCGTGGGAAAGCACGTATCCGCCGAGCACGCTCGCGAATACGACGATGATGCCGATAATTTTAGCCATAGGTTAGGAGAGCACTTACTGAGTCGGGTTCAAGGTCATATTCGGAAGTTAAAAAATCTCTTCTTCTACTTATCGGCAAAACTGCGCCAGACTATAGGCCGTTCAGGCGAAAAACTGATTTGACCCCATCCGGGCCCAGGTAATGTTGACGATGATCGCCTCCCACCATGGTTAATGAAACGAACGTTCCAACGCCAAAACCAACAACACTCGAAGGCTGGGTAAAGTTGCTCGATGGCGTACGGCTTCCCGTCCCGCAAGCCAGCCACGACCGTGTCTGCAAAGCCATCCGCGACAATCGCAGCTCACTGCGCGACATCGCCGACCTCATGCAAGGCAGCCCGGCCCTGGCCTTGAGCGTGATTCGCGAAGCCAACCGGCACACCCACGGCGGCATGAGCACGCCTGCGGAAAACCTTGAGATCGCAATCAATCGCCTCGGTCTGAAACGCACCGAAGAACTGCTCGCGCGCCTGCCCGCCGAACCCCAGTCCGAGATTCCCAAAGCCTTGCGTCAGCTGCAGATGATCAGCCAGCACGCCACGCAACAGGCCAACGGTTTTTTTGCCAGTCGCCTGGCGCGCCTGTGGCAGGACATCCACTGGGGCAGCCTGCTGTTTCTATCACCCCTGTGGCCTTTGGCGCTGACTCATCCGAAACTGCTCGAAGAGTGGGAGCTGCGGGTCATCCATAAAGGTGAGTCGGCACGCAAAGTCGAACAGCAACTGTTTGGTGTGCGCCTGCTGGCCATCGGCCAGGCGCTGGTGGAGGTCTGGCGCCTGCCGATCTGGGTGCAGCAGTGTTATCGCCTGTTGCTCACCGAGCAGCGGGAACTGGTGAAAGTCCTGCGCATCGCCCGTGACAGTGAGCATCCACTGCGCCAGCAGAACCGTCTCGATGACGATCCGACCCTGCGTCGCTGGCTCAATCAGCCGGCCAACACAGTGCTACTGGCCAACGGGCTGGCGCTGTCGGCACAACACGCCTGGGACAGCCCGCACAGTGAGCGCTGGCAATTGCTGACCAGCCTTTATCTGCAAATACCGATGGACGAGGTGCAACAGCAACTGCACCAGCAAGCCGCCAACAGCGCACGCCAACACGCCATGCCCGACCTCTGGCACCCCGCCGAATCGCTGATCTGGCCACGGGGCATGAACCGTGTCCACGCCGGGCTGCTGCCGGCCTCGGCACCGACCGCCGAAGATCTGGCGAAATGGCGTAAGCAATGTGCCCAGTTGCTGACCGAGCCGAGTCGTTTCACCAATGCCATGCACCTGACCATCGCCGCCCGGGACGCCCTGGTGGCCTGCGGCATGCGTCGGGTGATGATCCTGATGGCCGACCGCACTCATGCCAACCTGCGCGTGCACCAGACGGCCGGCCTGCCGAAGGAAGCGGCCGGATTGAACTTCGTGGTCAGCCAGAGCAGCGTGTTGCAACGCCTGCTCGCGCAACAGGCCCAGGTGCGCCTGACACCCGCCAACAACGCGCAGTTCTCGGCCCTCCTGCCCAACAGCCTGCGTTCGCAGTTCAGCGGCGAACATCTGCTGCTGCGCTCGCTGGTCAACAATGGCCGGGTGATCATGATCGTCGTGGCGGATCAAGGCGGTGGGCCGTTTTCGGAAATTTCCGTACAGGCCTTCGGCAAAACCGCACAGTGCATCGAGAAAGCCCTGCACAGCTTTAGCCACCGTGGCCGATGAGGCTGCGCTACAATCCTCCCTTTTGTGCTCTGGAGACCTCACATGTCTGACTTCTCTGGCTTGCCGCTGGTGATCGAGCCGAGCGACTTGCTCCCTCGCCTCGACGCCCGCGAACTGATTCTGGTGGACTTGACCAGTACCGCCCGCTACGCCGAAGGGCACATTCCCGGCGCGCGTTTTGTCGAACCGAAACGCACGCAGCTCGGCCTGGCTCCCGCCCCGGGACTGATACCCCCGCAGGCAGCACTCGAAACCTTGTTTGGTGAGCTGGGACACAACCCCGATGCGGTCTACGTGGTGTATGACGACGAAGGCGGCGGCTGGGCCGGGCGCTTCATCTGGCTGCTGGATGTCATCGGCCACAGCAAGTACCACTATGTCGACGGCGGCCTGAGAGCCTGGATGGCAGAGGGTTTGCCCATGTCGATCCAGATCCCGCCACCCGTGGGTGGCCCGGTTGCACTGACCTTGCATGATGAACCCACCGCCACCCGCGAATACCTGCAAAGCCGACTCGGCGCCGCCGACCTGGCAATCTGGGACGCTCGCGGCCCGCAGGAGTACTCCGGCGAGAAAGTCCTGGCAGCCAAGGGCGGGCACATTCCCGGCGCGGTCAATTTCGAATGGACCGCCGGCATGGATCAGGCGCGCCAGTTGCGCATCCGCACCGACATGCCGCAGATCCTCGAACAACTCGGGATCAGCAAAGACAAAGAAGTGATTACCCACTGCCAGACCCACCATCGTTCTGGCTTCACCTATCTGGTGGCCAAGGCTCTCGGTTATCCGCGGGTCAAAGGCTACGCCGGCTCCTGGGGCGAATGGGGTAACCATCCCGATACGCCCGTTGAGATTTAAGGTTTTTAAGGACAGTTAATGAACAAGCGTCTGTTTATCGTCAGCCAGTACCTGCTGCCCCACAACTTGCTCTCGCGATTGGCCGGCTGCATCGCCGAATGCCGCGTGCGCTGGTTCAAGATCGCCTTTACCGCCTGGTTCGCCAAGCGTTATCAGGTGGACATGTCCCAGGCGCTGGTCGAAGACCTGACCGCCTACGAGCACTTCAACGCGTTCTTCACCCGCGCACTGAAAGACGGTGCCCGCCCGTTGGACGAGACCCCGGGCGCGATCCTCAGCCCGGCCGACGGCGCGATCAGCCAGCTCGGCCCGATCGAGCATGGTCGCGTGTTCCAGGCCAAGGGCCACAGCTTCAGCGTGCTGGAACTGTTGGGTGGCGATGCGGCAATCGCTGCGCCGTTCATGGGCGGTGACTTCGCGACTATCTACCTGTCGCCGAAGGACTATCACCGCGTGCACATGCCACTGGCTGGCACCCTGCGTGAGATGGTCTACATCCCGGGTCGTCTGTTCTCGGTCAACCAGACTACTGCTGAAAACGTTCCGGAATTGTTTGCCCGCAACGAGCGCGTGGCGTGCATTTTCGACACCGAGCGCGGCCCAATGGCCGTGGTGCTGGTGGGTGCGATGATCGTGGCGTCGATTGAAACCGTCTGGGCCGGTCTGGTGACGCCGCCCAAGCGCGAGCTGAAAACCTTCCGCTACGACGAAGCCGCACGCGCGCCGATCCATCTGGAAAAAGGTGCGGAACTGGGTCGCTTCAAGCTGGGTTCTACCGCTGTCGTGCTGTTCGGGCCGGATCAAGTGAAGTGGGCTGAAGAAATGACCGCCGGTACAGCGGTGCAGATGGGTCAGGGCATGGGCTCACCAAAGGCCTGATCGACACACATCCTGTAGGAGCGAGCTTGCTCGCGATGGACGACAAGGCGACGCGGGCATTCAGATTGCCCGCGTCATCGTTAACGCCCATCGCGAGCAATCGAGCGTCGACCGGCTGCTCCTACAGTAGTTTTGCGGTGTTACAGCTGTCCGTCGCGGTCACGGAAGCCCAGCAGGTACAACACACCATCCAGGCCCAGGGTCGAAATCGCCTGCTTGGCTGACTGCTTGACCAGCGGCTTGGCGCGGAACGCCACGCCCAACCCCGCAATCGCCAGCATCGGGAGGTCGTTGGCACCGTCGCCGACCGCAATGGTCTGCTCCAGGCGCAAACCTTCCTTGTGCGCCAGTTCCTTCAGCAAATCGGCCTTGCGCTGCGCATCGACAATAGGCTCGATCGCCACGCCGGTGACTTTGCCGTCGACCACTTCCAGTTCGTTGGCAAACACGTAGTCGATACCCAGCTTGGCCTGCAACTGCTTGGCGAAGTAGGTGAAACCACCCGACAGAATCGCAGTCTTGTAGCCCAGGCGCTTGAGCTCGGCGAACAGGGTTTCGGCGCCTTCGGTCAGGCGCAGCGAGGCACCGATGGAATCCAGCACGTTGACGTCCAGACCTTTGAGCAAGGCCAGGCGTTCCTTGAAGCTGGCGCGGAAATCCAGCTCACCGGCCATTGCCCGCTCGGTGATCTCCGACACTTTGTCGCCAACGCCGGCCGCCTTGGCCAGTTCATCGATCACTTCGGCTTCGATCAGCGTTGAATCCATATCGAACACCGCCAGGCGACGGTTGCGCCGGAACAGCGAATCTTCCTGGAAGGCGATGTCGACGTTCAGTTCCTGGGCAACGCTGAGGAATTCGGCACGTAGCGCCTGCGGATCAGCCGCTTCGCCACGCACGGAAAACTCGATGCAACCCTTGCCCTTGTCAGCCGGCGTATCCAGCGGCATACGCCCGGACAGACGATCGATATGGTCGATGTTCAGGCCATATTTGGCGGTGATCGAACTCACGGCCTGCAACTGCCCGGCTGTCACCTTGCGGGTCAACAAGGTCACGATGTGACGTTTTTTACCCTGGTTGCCGACCCACTGCTGGTAATCCTCTTCGGACACCGGAGTGAAACGTACCTGTTGATCGAGCTCGTACCCCTTGAACAGGATGTCCTTGAGCACGGACCTGCCTTGTTCAGTGTCGGGAATTTCAACCAGGATGCCGAACGACAAGGTGTCGTGGATCACCGCCTGACCGATGTCGAGAATGTTCACACCACCCTGGGCCAGAACGCCGGTAATGGCCGCAGTCAGACCCGGACGGTCGACTCCCGTGATGTTTATCAGGACGATTTCGCGCAAGGCGCACCCCCGCAGGTGGAAAAAAACCGCATTCTACCCACTTTCAGTGACCATCGGGCACCGCGAGCGCTTTGACGGCCTAGGGCCTGTCGCTATACTGCGCGTCAACTTCACGGACAAAAGAGCCGAGCTCAAGTGAACCGGCCCACGCCAGTAAAAACCGACAACTTCTTCCTGCTGATCTTCCGGGCACTGCGCCACCGCCGTGTACCGATTGCATTGCGCATCGCCAGCCATAACGTGATCCTGGTCGCCCTGGCCCTGGTCATCTATGCCGGTGTGATGGGCTTGCAGTTCAAGCAGGCCATGCACGAGCAGGCGGATGCGCTGGGCGAAAGCCTGACCACGCAGACGGCCACCTCGGCCACCGAGCTGTTGGTGTCCAACGACATCCTCAGCCTCAATGTGCTGCTCAATAACCTGACCAAGAACAAGCTGGTGGCCCACGCTGCCATCTACAGCCCGGACAACCGCATCCTCGCCGAATCCGGCCAGCGTCCCAAGCATGGTCTGCTGGGCGAAGCCGAGGGCATGTACCAGAGCAAGATCACCTTCCAGGACGTGACTGCCGGGCAATTGCGCATCAGCCTGGACATGGACCAGTTCCAGCAGCCAATGACCATCAGCCTGCAGAGCATGGGCATTCTGAGCGCCATCCTGCTGGCCCTGTCCCTGGCCTTGAGCCTGCGCATGGGGCGTTATCTCTCCACGCCGCTGCTGCAATTGCGGGTGTGGCTGCGCAATATCGATGAATACACCCCGGCCACCGACCGACAGGACGAAATCGGTGACCTGGCGCGCCAGCTGCACGCCAACTTCGCCCCGGAGCCTGCCCCCGTGCCGGAGCCGGAACCGGAATTCGACGACGTCGATGACGAGGTCGACCCGGCCTTCGAAGTCCGTAACCTGCGCGACCCGAGTTTCGACGAGAGCCCTCCGGTAGCGGCGCTCAAGCCGGCGCCGCGGCAGATCGTCAGCACCGTCGAGGACGACGATGACGAAGACCCGTTCGCCGACCTGCGCGACGAGTCGCTGGACAGCCCCCCGCAACCGCTAATTCGCAAGGCTACGCCGAGCGTGCCGCAACACAGCGCGGTGCTGGCAGTGCAATTGGGCTCCCAGGAACAACTGCGGCGACTGCCGCGGGCACGCCTGGAAGAACTGCTCGAACGCTATCGCGATTGTCTCGACCAAGCCGCTTCGCTATATCAAGGCGAAGTGGAGACTTTGAACGATGGCAGCACGCTGATGCTGTTCCACACAGAAGACAGCGGCGACGATTACCTGACCAACGCCATTTGCTGTGGCGAGCTGCTGCGGGCCCTGGGCCACCAGTTGCAGATCGAAGTCGCGGACAGCGGCATCACCCTGCAATTGCAGCTGGGCCTGACCCTCGGTGACGAACTGTTCGGCCTGAGCCAGATCGACCTGCTGCTGACCGACTCCGCCCAGGACGCCCTGGCCCTGTCGCAGCACAGCCGCAACCTGCTGCTGGTGGAGCGCAAGATCAGTGACGACGCGTTGATCCGCCAGCGTGCACGGATCCGCCCGATTGCCAGCCCTGAAGGTGCATGCTGCGTGGAACGGTTGATGGAGCCGTATCCGTCGATGCTTGAGCGGCAATTGGCGCGGATGCACGAACGCCGGGCGTAACCGCCAGGAGCAATAACAGAGCCCGCAGATGAGTGATCGTCTGTGGGCTTTTTTGTGCCTGTACGGACGCCTTCGCTGCGATGCGGCGACCCGACAAGCCAGCTCCTACAGGTTTTGCGTCGTTCACACAATTGCGGGCTTACACCGATCCACTGTAGGAGCTGGCTTGCCAGCGAAGGCGTCCGTACGGGCCCTGAAGATCTCCAACCTGCAGAAACAACAAAGCCCGCATCAATGCGGGCTCTGCTTCAAATCCATCCAAAGTCAGAAGCGGAACACTTCCATATCCGTCCGGACCGGCGCGGCCATCGGGATCTTCGGCTGTTTTTCCTGCTCTACCGCAGGTGCTGCTGCCTTGGCAGCCGGCTTGCGCGGGGCTTCGGCGATCGGTGGCTGATTGGCCAGCGGCTTGAGTGCCACCGACAGTTGCTCGGCCAGACGTTGCAGCAACACACCCTGGGCCTGAACCTGAGCCGCCGTACTACCGGCATGCTGTTCCTGCAAATGGATGATGCGGTTGTCACGGACCTGGCCGCGACGGTCGATCAGGCGCCATTGCGCATCGAGGATCGCCGGTTGTTTTGCACCCGAATCCAGGCGCGTGATAGTCAGCAGCACCTGAACGTCCGGGGTGAAGCCCACTGTCGCCGGGGCCAGCACTACGCGCTGGCTGTCCAGGTGACCTGCGACCTGACGCAGCAGCAACTGATCGATATCCGACGAAAGGCTGCCAGCCCAACGACCGTCGGTCGAGGCTTGCAGGCTGCCATCCGGCTGACGCTGCAACAGGGTTTCGCGTTGCAGGTAGTCGGCCACGGTGACCGGCCCCAACAATACCGCCATGCCCGCGTTCTGTGCAGGCTGAACCGGACTACCAGCGTCCAGCTGATACAACGACACCGGTTGGTGAACGCTGCAACCCGCCAGGCCAAGAACGCCAGCGAGCATAAGAATAAAAGGAAGGCGCAGAGCAGTCATCGTCCCATCCAAGTGATCGCTAAAAGGTTGATCACAGTGAAAATACTCAACAAATATGAAGAACGCGCGGCAATGCCGGCGCTTGAAAGGCCATATCATCCGTGAATATGCGTTCCGACTCCAGCGCAAAGCGCCGAACTACGAGTTAAATCGTAGATCGGCGCTTCTAAGTCGCCTAATTGAGGTTTTCGACGAGCAACGCATCTACCCGCTGGAAACCACGCGGCAACTTGTTGCCACGACGACCACGTTCACCCTTGTAGTGCTCGAGGTCGTCCGCTTTCAGTGACAGGGTACGTTTGCCGGCCTGCAACACCAGTGTTGCACCGTCCGGCAATACGGCGATGTCCGTCACATACTCTTCGCGACTGGCCACTCGCTCACCAGGAATCCCGATGATCTTGTTGCCTTTGCCCTTACCTAATTGTGGCAGGTCGCTGATCTTGAAGATCAGCAGGCGACCTTCGGTCGTCACCGACGCCAGCCAGTTCTGCTCACGATCGGCCACAGGGCGCGGCAGCATGACCTTCGCATTGTTCGGCAGACTCAACAAGGCCTTGCCCGCCTTGTTCTTGGCCTGCAGGTCTTCACCCTTGACCACGAAGCCGTAGCCGGCGTCGGAGGCGATCACGTACAGCGCATCGTCTTCCGGCATCAGCACGCATTCGAAACTTGCCCCTGGCGGCGGCGTCAGGCGACCGGTCAGCGGTTCGCCCTGGCCACGGGCCGACGGCAGGGTGTGGGCGGCCACTGAATAACTGCGACCGGTGGAGTCGATAAACACGGCGAACTGGTTGGAGCGCCCGGCTGCCAGCGCCTTGAAGCCGTCCCCGGCCTTGTAGGAAAGCCCGGTGGCATCGATCTCGTGGCCTTTGGCTGAACGAATCCAGCCTTTTTCCGACAGCACGACCGTCACTTTCTCGTTCGGCAGCAGATCGTGCTCGGTCAGGGCCTTGGCCTCGGCGCGCTCGACAATAGGCGACCGGCGGTCATCACCGTAGGTTTCCGCGTCCTTGATCAGTTCGCTGCGCACCAGTTTTTTCAACTTGGCTTCGCTGCTCAGCAGGGCTTGCAGCTTGGCTTGTTCCTTGAGCAGTTCATCCTGCTCGGCACGCAGCTTCATCTCTTCCAGTCGCGCCAACTGACGCAGACGGGTGTCGAGGATGTAGTCGGCCTGGATTTCGCTCAGGGCGAAACGCTCGATCAGTTTGGCCCGTGGATGCTCCTCGGTACGGATGATGTGGATCACTTCATCCAGGTTGAGGTAGGCAATCAACAAACCATCCAACAGGTGCAGGCGACGCTCGACCTTGTCGAGGCGGAATTGCAGGCGACGACGCACAGTCTGCACCCGGAATTCCAGCCATTCGACCAGCAGCGCGCGCAGGTTTTTCAGCTGCGGCTTGCCATCCAGCCCGATGATGTTGATGTTGACCCGGTAGCTCGACTCCAGCTCGGTGCTGGCGAACAGGTGCTGCATCAGCGCATCGTGGTCGAAATTTTTCCGTGCCCCCGGAATGATCACGATCCGGCACGGGTTTTCGTGGTCGGACTCGTCACGCAGGTCAGCAATTTGTGGCGCCTTGGATGGCTTGGCCTGCATCATCGCGGCGATCTGCTCCAGCACCTTGGCGCCCGAGACCTGATGGGGCAACGCGGTGACGATGATGTCGCCGTCTTCGATGTGATACACAGCGCGCATGCGCACCGATCCGCGACCGGTTTCGTAGATTTTCAGCAGGTCGGCACGCGGGGTGATGATTTCCGCTTCGGTCGGGTAGTCCGGGCCCTGGATGTGTTCACAGAGCTGTTCGACCGTGGCCTTGGGCTCATCGAGCAAACGCACGCACGCCGTGGCGACTTCCCGCAGGTTGTGCGGCGGAACGTCGGTGGCCATGCCCACGGCGATACCGGTGGTGCCGTTGAGCAGAATGTTCGGCAGACGGGCCGGCAAGACCAGCGGTTCGTCCAGCGTGCCGTCGAAGTTCGGGCCCCAGTCCGCCGTGCCCTGGCCCAACTCACTGAGCAGCACTTCGGAATAACGCGACAGCCGCGCTTCGGTGTAACGCATGGCGGCGAAGGACTTGGGATCATCCGGCGCACCCCAGTTGCCCTGGCCGTCGACCAGCGTGTAGCGATAGCTGAACGGCTGGGCCATCAGCACCATGGCTTCGTAGCAGGCCGAATCGCCGTGGGGGTGGAATTTACCGAGCACGTCACCGACGGTACGCGCCGATTTCTTGTGTTTGGAGTCGGCGTCCAGCCCCAGCTCGCTCATGGCGTAGACGATACGCCGCTGTACCGGTTTCAGGCCGTCGCCGATATGCGGCAAGGCACGGTCCATGATCACGTACATGGAGTAGTTGAGGTAGGCATTTTCGGTGAAGTCAGCCAGCGAGCGGCGTTCTACACCGTCCAGGCTGAGATCAAGGGAGTCGCTCATGCGGGCCTCATCAGTTCGTTGTCTGGCGCAGCAGCATGGTGCCACCGCGCTGGGTAAATTCAAGTTTGTTCAGTGCGCTCATGCCGAGCAACACCTGATCGCCATGCAGCCCCGGGGCCACCAGTGCGCGTACATCCCGCAGCACGATGTCGCCCAGTTGCAGGCGTTCGATACGGGTGCGATAGCCCTGGCTCAGGCCATTGGCCGTGCTCAGGGTCACGCCGAATCCTTCTTCGAGCTTCAAGCGCCTGGCCAGGTCCGCCGGAATCGACACATCGGTCGCACCGGTATCGAGCATGAAGTCCACCGGCTGGCCGTTGATCTGGCCGCTGGCAACGAAATGCCCCTGCGCATTGCTCGCCAGCTTTACCTCGATGAAACCCTCGCCCTGCTCCGAACTGACCACCACATTCGGATTTTGCTGACGCGCTTCCCACTGGGCGAAAAAACGCGTGGCCAGAAACAGCGCCGCACACCAGGCCAGCACCATGAATACCCGACCGATGCGCTGCCCCGGGCTTTGTTGTCTCATGGCCTGGCACTCCAGCCACCTTCCGGTGCGGCGAAGCGCCAGACCACCGGACGGACTTCGCCATCGGCCCGTGCGCCGAAGTTATTGTCGACGCCGATCCAGGCGCCATCGGCATCCACGATCAATGCTTCTTCCAACCCGTAGTTCTGTGGATAACGACGGTTTGCCTGCAGCAACTGGGCGGCGTACGACCAGCAGCGCTCGACCTTGGCCGTCTGCGGGTCCCGGCGGCAGATCTGGTAGGCATTGCGCTCAAGGGTAAACAGCTTGCCGTTGAACAGCGACAGGTCAGAGAAATCCCGCGGTACGGCTTTGGCGTCAGGAAACTGCTCGGGCTGCATTTCCATGCCCGCCTCGCTCAGCAGCACGCAGCCACCGTCGCAATCCCACAACGTCTGCTTGCGTTTGATCATCAGCAATCCGCGGCCTTGACGCTCGGCGGCGAACCACATCTGATCACCCGCCGGATTGACCGCCAACCCTTCGAACAACGCATTGAACTGCAATAACAGGCCTCTGGCCCGTGCCTCGCGAACCAGCATCGGCGAAATTTTCAACCAGGCGGCAGGCCCCGTTGGTGGCACTTGCAAGACTGCGGCATGGCCTTCGCTGACGATGTAGCGATTGCCGGCGCTGTCGCAGGTGATGCCTTCAAAGTCCAGATCACCGCCACGCACGAAAGAAGCCCCCCAGACGCGAGACTTCAGCCCCCAGGGCAAACCACTGTCAGGCACCGGCGGTACGTCGATGTGCACCGTTTCGGCCTGCCAGGCAGATTCGCGGGTATCCAGGCGGTAGATCTGATGATCGTCGCGGTCGGAAACCGCCCACAGATCATTGCCGCATTGCGCCAGCCCGGACAGGTTGCCGCCGCGCATGCCGTCGACGACATGTTCGGACAACAGGCGCAGCTGCGGCACCGGCTCGGCGGACACCGTGATTGACGTCAGCAGCAACCCACAGGCCAGGGCAAAGCCCAGACGCATCAGCCCAGTACCTCGGCCAGGTTGCCCTTGGACTCCAGCCAGGTCTTGCGGTCGCCGGCGCGTTTCTTCGCCAGCAGCATGTCCATCATTTCCGAGGTGGCCTCGAAATCCTCGCCCAACGTCAGTTGCACCAGGCGCCGGGTGTTCGGGTCCATGGTGGTCTCGCGAAGCTGCGGCGGGTTCATTTCGCCCAGACCTTTGAATCGGGTGACTTGCGGCTTGCCGCGTTTCTTCTCGGCCACCAGACGATCGAGGATGCCATCGCGTTCGGCTTCATCGAGGGCGTAGTAGATTTCCTTGCCCAGGTCGATGCGGTACAGCGGCGGCATGGCCACGTAAACGTGACCGGCATCCACCAACGGGCGGAAGTGCTGGACGAACAAGGCGCACAGCAAGGTTGCGATGTGCAGACCGTCAGAGTCGGCGTCGGCGAGGATGCAGATCTTGCCGTAGCGCAGTTGGCTCATGTCGGCCGCGCCCGGATCGACACCGATGGCCACCGCGATGTTGTGCACTTCCTGGCTGGCCAGCACTTCGCTGCCGTCGACTTCCCAGGTGTTGAGGATCTTGCCGCGCAACGGCAGGATCGCCTGGAACTCTTTGTCCCGCGCCTGCTTGGCCGAGCCGCCAGCGGAATCACCTTCCACCAGGAACAGCTCGGAACGCATCGGGTCCTGGCCGGCGCAGTCGGCCAGTTTGCCTGGCAGTGCCGGGCCTTGGGTAATGCGTTTGCGCTCGACCTTCTTGCTGGCCTTGAGGCGACGACCGGCGTTGTTGATCGCCAGTTCCGCCAGCAGCATGCCGGTTTCCGGGTTGGCGTTGAGCCACAGGCTGAACGCATCCTTGACTACGCCGGAGACGAACGCCGCCGCCTCACGGGACGACAGACGCTCCTTGGTCTGGCCGGAGAATTGCGGCTCCTGCATCTTCATCGACAACACGAAAGCAATGCGTTCCCAGACATCTTCCGGCGCCAGCTTCACACCACGCGGCAACAGGCTGCGAAATTCGCAGAACTCGCGCATGGCGTCGAGCAGGCCCTGACGCAAACCGTTGACGTGAGTACCGCCCTGGGCTGTCGGGATCAGGTTTACATAGCTTTCCTGGACCGCGTCGCCACCTTCGGGCAGCCACAACAGCGCCCAATCCACCGCTTCCTTATTACCGGCCAGGCTGCCACAGAATGGCTCGTCCGGCAGGCGCTCGAATTCGCTGACCGCATCCACCAGGTAGGAACGCAGGCCGTCTTCGTAATGCCATTCGACTTTCTCGCCGGTGGCCTTGTCTTCAAAACTGACCAGCAGCCCCGGGCACAACACGGCCTTGGCCTTGAGCACGTGCTTGAGGCGGCTGATGGAGAATTTCGGGGAATCGAAGTATTTCGGATCCGGCGCGAAGAACACGCTGGTGCCGGTGTTGCGCTTGCCGACAGTGCCGACGATTTCCAGCTCGGTGGCCTTGTAGCCATCCTTGAAGGTCATCTGGTATTCGTTGCCGTCACGTTTTACACGCACCCGCACTTCGGTGGACAAGGCGTTGACCACGGAAATACCCACCCCGTGCAAGCCGCCGGAGAACTGGTAGTTCTTGTTGGAAAACTTGCCACCGGCATGAAGCTTGGTGAGGATCAGTTCGACGCCCGAAACACCTTCCTCAGGGTGAATATCCACCGGCATGCCGCGGCCGTCATCGCTGACTTCCAGGGAGTGGTCGGCATGCAGGATTACCTGCACTGATGTGGCATGCCCGGCCAAGGCTTCGTCGACACTGTTGTCGATGACTTCCTGGGCAAGGTGGTTCGGCCGACTGGTGTCGGTGTACATGCCGGGGCGTTTGCGCACCGGGTCGAGGCCCGAGAGGACTTCGATGGCGTCTGCGTTATAAGAGCTAGCGCTGGGAGTGGCCATGGGGTCTCGTCGTCAGTCTTTCATTGAAAATATGGGCGAGATTTCACAATGCCGTGAAATCGATCGCCTGATACAAATCTGCGCCAATGCCGGCAAAGCTCAGCATGGCCGGAAGCTGTGCGGCAAACCCCTGGTAACCATGGTCGCCGCCGGCCTGGATACGCAAGGCACAGGCCCGGTAATACTGCTGGGCGAGGCGATAGTCCAGCGTTTCGTCCCCGGTCTGCAACCATACCTGATAGCGTTGCGGATCCCGGGGCGCCGCGACTTCCAGTTCGGCCAGGGCCGTCACATGGTCGTGGGTCATTTCCCAGGTCTCATCGGTATACAGGTTTTTCTGCGTTCCCAGAAATCCGTCGAACATCCGGTGCGGACCGACAGCGGGGTTGATCAACAGGGCTTTCAGACCAAGGCGCTCAGCCAGGTGAGTGGCATAGTAGCCGCCGAGCGAGCTGCCGACCAGCAGTGGCCGCCCCAGCTCGGCAATCGCCTGTTCCAGCTGCGCGATAGCCTGGCGCGGGTGATGGTGCAACGCTGGAACGCGCACCTGTTCGCTCAGGCCCAGACGCTCCATCACCTCGACCAACTGACAGGCCTTCTTCGACAACGGCGAGCTGTTGAAGCCGTGGATATAAAGGATCGAACCGGACATTTGAGCTCCCTGTGCGTCGGCTAAAGAGGCGGAGTTTACAGGGACTCGGGGGGTGTTGGGCCAGCATCCATTGAAATGAACGCCCCCCTGCAGGAGCTGGCTTGCCAGCGAAGGCGGACTGTCAAATAACATATATGTTGAATTTGATGGCCTCTTCGCTGGCAAGCCAGCTCCTACAGGGGATTGGGACATCAGTAGCCGTTGGAGCCGTAATCCACGGTGAAATCGAACCCGGTGACTCGCTCCACCCCGGTTTCCAGCCGCCCGTCGGGCAGCAGCCGCAACCAGCGATAGCCTGGCGCCTGTTCCCCAACCTTGAAATCCTCGCTGCCCGGCTCGAACTGGATGCAGGTCGATGGCGAGGCGATCAGACGCACGCCGTTACGTAATTGATCGATTTCCTGGTGCACATGCCCCCACAGCACGGCACGCACCTGTGGAAAACGATCCAGCACTTCAAAAAACGCCTCGGGATTACGCAGGCCGATAGGCTCCATCCACGCGCAACCAATTGAAACCGGATGATGGTGCAAGCACACCAGATGATGACGCTCCGGCGCTTCGCTCAACGCGCGGGCGAGCAGCTGCAACTGTTCATCCTGCAAATAACCCGGCACCGAGCCTGGCACGGCCGAATCAAGCAATGTGACCCGCCAGTTGCCGATATCCACCACCGGTTCGAGCAAGGCGCTCTGTACCGCCGCCTCGGCCATGAACTGCGGCTCATCGTGATTGCCGGGAATCCAGCGCGCCGGCGCATCGAGCTGGCGGGTCATGTCGCGAAACTGCTGGTAAGACTCCAGCGTCCCGTCCTGGGACAGGTCACCCGTGGCCAGGATCAAGTCAATCCGCGGCTGTTGTGCGCGCACCAGCTCGATGACCTTTTGCAGGCTGTCGCGGGTGTTCATGCCCAGCAACGCGCCGTCCGTTTCGGCAAACAGGTGGCTGTCGGAAAGTTGCACCAGCAACGCCGGATCGGCGGTGGTCAATGTGGATACGCTCGGCAAGGCGTTCTCCCAGGGCGTGATCACGGGGATGGGTAAGTGCCGCAATTATGCTGGGGGATGATCGAAAGGGGAAACCTGTGAACCTGACATGGTTCACAACTGCGCTTCACAACCGTACTACTTCGTACTCATGCCCCAGCGCCAGGCAATGGCTCAGCCATTCGCCCAGAAACATGTTCAATTGGGCTTTTTCGTCCGGCTGGTGCATCGCGGCGTTCGGGTAAGGATAGATGCCGCGAAAGCGTCGCGCATGTTCAGCGCTGACCACTTCGGCCATGCGCGCGTCGTGATAGACCTGCACTTCCAGTTGCGGCACTGGCAGCCAGGGCAGGCTGTGTTCCTGGCGCACTTGCAGGGTCGTGGTGTAAGGACAGGTCAGCAGCACTTCCAGCGCCAGTACGCCGAGCATCTGATCGCCATGGGTCACGGCGATGCGCCGCGCGGCAGGCTCGCTGCGCATGTCCGGCAGCAGTCGCATCAGGCGCGCGTAGTTCGCCTCGCAGGACGCTTGCAGCCCCACCAGATCCACCCGATAGCGATCGCGCAGCTTGTTTACGACCATAACCCCCTCACTTCAACGCGGTTCAAAGCCAGCCATTGCAAGGCAATGATGCTCGCCGCGTTGGCAATACGTCCGTCGCGTACGGCTTGCAGGGCATCTTCGAAAGCCCAGACCGTGACGCGGATGTCTTCTGCTTCTTCCTCCAGCCCATGCAGGCCGCCAACCCCGGTGGTGTCACAACGCCCCAGGTACAAATGCACGAATTCGTTGCTGCCGCCCGGCGATGGAAAATATTTGAGTATCGGCCAGAGCGCCCCGATTACCAGCCCAGCTTCCTCCTGCGCTTCGCGGTGAGCAACTGCTTCCGGCACTTCGTCCTTGTCGATCAGACCAGCGACCAGTTCGATCAGCCACGGGTTGTCGGTCTTGCCCATGGCACCGACGCGAAACTGCTCGATCAGCACCACTTCATCGCGCTGCGGGTCGTAAGGCAGCATGCACACCGCATCATGACGAACGAACACTTCACGATTGATCTCGCGGCTCATGCCGCCTGCGAACAATTCGTGACGCAAATGCACGCGTTCGAGTTTGTAGAAACCCTCGTAGCACTTTTCGCGCCGCACGATATCAACGGCGGTCGGAATGGTGTTGGCAAAATCCTTCATGACAATCCTCTTTACTGCACATCCTGTTCGAGGCTGCTTTTTTCCCGGGCCTCGACTTCGCGCCATCCTAACGCGCCCGTGATGTTTGATGCAGCCTCTTTCCCGCCAGCGGGATGGACGGTGAGGACGAAACCCACTCTAATTAGCTTAGTGGCGAACTGACTGCTTTGTTGAGAGTCGAAGCCGGTAACTTTTTGCCTTCCCCTGTTTCAGAAAGGACGCTCATGTCGCTTTTCAAAATCGCCTCCGTGGCCGCTATCGCCCTGACCCTGGGCGCTTGCGCGAGTCTGTTCCAGCCCAACTACCGGACGCCGCTGGAAACCACCCGTGACGCTTCGGAGCAGCTCAAACCCGGTTGCAGCAACCCGGATTGCCCGCTGGTCAACATCGACACCCTGCACTTCCCGGCCGAGCCTGCACTGGACGCCATCATCGAAAAACGCCTGCTGCAAATGACCCGCACCTCGCCCGACGCGCCGGTGGCACCGACCCTGGCGGCCTATCGCGAAGAGTTTTTGCGCACCGCAGGCCCGCGCAACAGCAGCTACTTACAGGCAAAGGTACGCGAGCAGCATGACGGCTTGGTGATCGTCGAATTGTCCAGCTACCTGGACACCGACGGTGCCCATGGCACGCCGGGGCGAGGTTTTATCAACTACTCGCGCCAGCAGCATAAAGTGCTGACGTTGTCGGACATGCTGGTGCCAGGACAGGAGGAAGCGTTCTGGAAAGCGGCGCAGGTGGCGCACAACAGCTGGCTGATCAGCACCAGGCTCGATCAGGAACAGGAGTTCGTGAAGAGCTGGCCGTTCCAGAAAACCCAGAACGTGGCGCTGACCTACGGCGGGGTGATCCTCAAGTACGAAACCAGCAGCATCGCGCCTTTCGCGCTGGGCCATGTCGAACTGAAGATCCCCTACCCTCGCCTGAACGGCATCATCAAACCCGAGCTGTTTCCCGGCCGTAACTGAAGGCCCGGCCCAGCACTAGCTGCAGCAGCCCTGCCACTACCAGTGCCGGCAGGGTGGCGCCGACATCCGGATACAGGTTGGCCAGCAAATGATAGGTGCTGACCCCGCCCAGCCAGGCGAGCAGCGCCGGCCAGCGCAATGCGGCCGAGGCCACCTGGCCGCTACGCTTGCGCAGGATGAAGTGGTCCACCAGCACCACGCCGAACAACGGCGCAAACACCGAACCGATCAGCAGCAGGAAGTTCTGGTACTGGGCCAACGGCGCCAGCAGGGCAATCAGTGTGCAGATGACGCCGATGGCCAGGGCCAGGTGCTCGACTTTGGCGCGCAACAGAATCCCGCTGGACACCGCCGCCGAGTGAATATCGGCAAAGGCGTTTTCCGATTCATCCAGAAGAATCAGCAGCAGCGGAATCCCCAGGCCGGCACCGGCCAGCGCCAGCAGTAAGGCATTGACTTCACCGCTCGGCGCGAACGCCAGGGTGTAGGCCACGCCCAGGCTCATCAGCCAGAAATTACCGATGAAGAAACCAATGGCGGTGCCACCGAAGACGTTTTTCGCCCGCTTGCCGAAGCGCGAGTAGTCGGCGATCAAAGGCAACCACGAGAGCGGCATGGCAATGGCGATGTCGAAACCCACGGCAAACGGCATCGAACCGTCACCGGCCTGGGCCCACAACGCGGCCAGGTCGGCCTTGGCGAACAGATTCCAGGTCAGCCAGGTGCACGCGGCCAGCAGCAGCCAGATGCCCCATTTGCGCAGGATCTGCCGCACGAAAGTCAACGGACCGCTGACCGCGAGCAAAGTCGCCAACGCTCCGAAGAACAGCGTCCAGAGCACGGGATTGGACAGCAGGCTGCCTTCGCTGAAGGCCTTGGCGCCCAACAGGCTGGCGGCATCGCGCATGACGATGATTTCGAACGAACCCCAGCCGATCAGTTGCAGCAGGTTCAGCACCGCCGGCAGGCTCGCGCCCTTGGTACCGAGACTGAGCTTGAGCGCGGCCATCGACGACAGGCCGGTGTCGCTGCCAATCACGCCGACCGCCGCCAGCAGCAGAACGCCGACCAGGGTACCGAGAAAAATTGCCAGCAACGATCCGGACAGGCCCAGGCCTGGCGCGAGCAATGCACCGGTCTGCAACACCATCAGGCCGATGCCGAGGGAGAACCACAGGGAAAACAGGTCGCGGCCGCCGAAGACACGTTTGTCGCTCGGCACCGCGATATCGGGGGAATAAGTGCTGGGTTGAATACTCAAGGGTGTTATCTCAGAGGGACATTTGTTGTTGTGAAGATCGCCATCGCGAGCAAGCTCGCTCCCACAGGGGAACTGTGTCGTTCACAAATCCACTGTGGGAGCGAGCTTGCTCGCGATGGCGGCGGTGAAAGCACCGCCGACCTCAGCTCAGATCAAACTTTCTGATAAAGCTGACTGCCTTCCTTCTTGAACCGCTCGGCCTGTTCGGCCATGCCTTGGGCAACGTCCACGTCGACCGCTTCGATCCGCTGGTTAGCCGCATACTCACGGACTTCCTGGGTGATCTTCATCGAGCAGAATTTCGGCCCGCACATCGAGCAGAAATGCGCGACCTTGGCCGAATCCTTCGGCAGGGTTTCATCGTGATACGAGCGAGCGGTATCCGGATCGAGGCCCAGGTTGAACTGGTCTTCCCAACGGAATTCGAAACGCGCCTTGCTCAAGGCATTGTCGCGGATCTGCGCTCCCGGGTGCCCCTTCGCCAGATCGGCGGCGTGCGCGGCGATCTTGTAGGTGATGATCCCGGTCTTCACGTCATCCTTGTTCGGCAGGCCCAGGTGCTCCTTGGGCGTCACGTAGCAAAGCATGGCGCAACCGAACCAGCCGATCATCGCCGCACCGATGCCGGAGGTGATGTGGTCATAGCCTGGGGCAATGTCGGTGGTCAGCGGGCCGAGGGTGTAGAACGGTGCCTCGTCGCAGCACTCCAGCTGCTTGTCCATGTTCTCTTTGATCAACTGCATCGGCACGTGGCCCGGGCCTTCGATCATGCACTGCACGTCGTGCTTCCAGGCAATCTTGGTCAGCTCGCCGAGGGTCTCCAGTTCGCCGAACTGCGCCTCATCGTTGGCATCGGCAATCGAGCCCGGACGCAGGCCATCGCCCAGCGAGAAGCTGACGTCGTAGGCCTTCATGATTTCGCAGATGTCTTCGAAATGGGTATAGAGGAAGTTCTCTTTGTGGTGCGCCAGGCACCACTTGGCCATGATCGAACCGCCGCGGGAGACGATACCGGTCACGCGCTTGGCGGTCATCGGCACGTAGCGCAACAGCACGCCGGCGTGGATGGTGAAGTAGTCGACGCCCTGCTCGGCCTGCTCGATCAGCGTGTCGCGGAACAGCTCCCAGGTCAGGTCTTCGGCCACGCCGCCGACTTTTTCCAGGGCCTGGTAGATCGGTACGGTACCGATCGGCACCGGCGAGTTGCGGATGATCCACTCGCGGGTTTCGTGGATGTGCTTGCCGGTGGACAGGTCCATGACCGTGTCCGAACCCCAGCGAATGCCCCAGGTCAGTTTCGCCACTTCTTCTTCGATGGACGAACCCAGGGCACTGTTGCCGATGTTGCCGTTGATCTTCACCAGGAAGTTACGGCCGATGATCATCGGTTCCAGTTCGGTGTGGTTGATGTTGGCCGGAATGATCGCGCGGCCGCGGGCGATTTCGTCACGGACGAATTCAGGGGTGATGATTTTCGGCACGCTGGCACCGAAGCTGTGACCGGCGTGTTGCTGGTCCAGCAGGCCGGCGGCGCGAGCCACTTCCAGCTTCATGTTTTCGCGGATGGCGACGTATTCCATCTCGGCGGTGATGATGCCTTTGCGCGCGTAGTGCATCTGGCTGACGTTGGCACCCGGTTTGGCGCGGCGCGGGTTGTTCACGTGGGCGAAACGCAGTTTGGTCAGCTCCGGATCGGCAAGGCGCTCCTGGCCGAAGTTGGAACTCAGGCCGCTCAGGCGCTCGGTGTCGCCACGGGATTCGATCCACGGCGAACGCACGTCGGCCAGGCCTTTGCGCACGTCGATGATGACATTGGGGTCGGTATAGGGGCCCGAGGTGTCGTACACCACCACCGGCGCGTTGACCTCACCACCGAAGTCGGTCGGGGTCACGTCAAGGCTGATTTCGCGCATCGGCACGAGGATGTCCGGGCGAGTGCCCTGGACATAGATTTTTTGCGAGCGGGTAAACGGCTGAACCGATTGCTGATCGACCTGGGCCGAGTCACTCAGATTGGTTGCGATTTTTGATTTTGTAGTCATCACGGGCTCTCCAGACACACATCCAGGCAGTGGATTTTTTGTCGGAGCGAACCTGTAAACGAATGGGCGCACGGGTGCTGGAAAACCAGCTGTGCTGTGCTCGATGCTCGAGGGGTGTTCGATTGTCGAACAACATCCCGGACGAAGCACAAGAGGACTCGCCGGGTGACGAGAAATCTTGTTCCCTACGCAGGCGCTAACCTGATCAGGTTCAACGGGATCCGAAATTATTCGATCTCAGCCTCATAGCAAGGCACCCCGACAAGAACCCGGCCAGTCTAGACACAACTGGCAAAGAACGCCAACCCCACGGCAAACACCATGATGAATGGCGTAATTACACGCAGTATCAGGATTGTTGCTGCCCCAATGCACAACTACACTCGCTACGCTGAGCCGCGCATTGACGCTGTCAAAGCGGGGCCTTAGCCTTGGCGCTCAAATTACCTTCGTAATATCAATTCTAGGGATCGTCTATGCTGCGCAAACTCTCACTGGCCCTTGCCGTGTCTTGTGCGTCCAACGGAATGGCCTGGGCAGCAGATGCGCCCTTATCGAACAAGACGGACCTGGTCAGCGTTTATCAGGAAGCCGTCAACAACAACGCCGATCTGGCGGCTGCCATCGCCCAATATGGCGCGCAGAAGGAAGTCGTACCCCAGGCCCGCGCCGGGCTGCTGCCGAACCTCTCGGCCGGCGCGAATATGTCCCAGGTGCGTACGGATCTCGATCAGCCGTCCGCCACGCTCAACCGCGACGCTCATTCTTACCAGGCCACTTTGGCGCAGCCGCTGTTCCGGGCTGATCGCTGGTTCCAGTTCCAGGCCGCCAAGGAAGTCAACGAACAGGCCGCCCTGCAACTCTCGGCGACCGAGCAAAACCTGATCCTGCAGACCGCTGACAGCTATTTCAACGTGCTGCGCACCCAGGACAACCTGGCCTCGACCAAGGCTGAAGAAGCGGCGTTCAAACGCCAGCTCGATCAATCCAACGAGCGTTTCGATGTCGGCCTCTCGGACAAGACCGACGTATTGAACTCACAGGCCAGCTACGACACCGCACGCGCCAACCGGATCGTTGCGCAGCGCCAGGTGGACGACGCCTTTGAGGCATTGATCACCCTGACCAACCGCCAGTACAACTCGATCTGGGGCATCAGCCATAACTTGCCGATCCTGCCGCCAATACCGAACGACGCCAAGGCCTGGGTCGAAACGGCGGGCAGGCAGAACCTCAATCTGTTGGCCAGCAACTATGCCGTCAGCGCCGCCGAGCAAACCCTCAAGCAGCGCAAGTCCGGGCACTTGCCCACGGTTGATGCGGTAGCCAAGTACGAGAAAGGCGACAACGATGCACTGGGCTTCAGCAACCCGAACAACCAGCCCGTGCCGTTCGGTGGCAATGCCGAGCAAACGACCGTTGGCCTGCAACTGAACATCCCGATCTACAGTGGTGGCTTGATCAGCTCCCAGGTGCGTCAGTCCTATGCACAGCTGGACCAGACGGAGCAGCAACGCGAATCCCTGCGCCGGCAGATCGTGGAAAACACCCGCGACCTGCACCGCGCGGTGAACACCGATGTCGAGCAGGTACAGGCGCGCAAGCAATCGATCATCTCCAACCAGAGCGCGGTGGAAGCGACCGAAATCGGCTATCAGGTGGGTACGCGAAACATCGTCGACGTGCTGGATGCGCAACGTCAGCTCTACACCTCGGTGCGCGACTACAACAACACCCGCTACGACTACATCCTCGACAACCTGCGCTTGAAGCAACAGGCCGGGACGTTGAATCCGGGGGATCTGCAAACCCTGGCGCGCTGGCTCAATCCGAACTACAACCCGGACAAGGATTTCCTGCCACCGGATCTGGCCAAGGCGGCGGCTGAGCAGTTGAAAGCACGACCTGATCAGTAAAAGCAAAAGATCGCAGCCTGCGGCAGCTCCTACCACGGGATTGATGTTCATCCTGTAGGAGGGGCCGCAGGCTGCGATCTTTTTCTGTCCGACGACTCGGTCTAACGCTCGATCAACCGCCCCAATCCATCCAGCAAGCGCTGCAACGCACCCTGATTGGCGCGCATCACGTTCAACCCGGCCTCTGCCATGCGCTGCGCATCACGGGGCAGTTCGAACAGCCGCTGCACCGCCACCGCCAGCCCTTCGGCATCCTCCACTTCCTGCAACGCCCCGGCACTGCGCAACTGCGCGGCGATTTCGAGGAAGTTGAAAAGATGCGGCCCGCTCAATACCGGCTTAGCGAGGGCCGCCGGCTCCAGCAGGTTATGCCCGCCATTGGGCACCAGACTGCCACCGACGAATGCACTGTCCGCCAGGGCGTAGAGAAACAGCAACTCGCCCATGGTGTCGCCCAGCAGCACCGACGTATTAGCACTGACCGCATCGCCGCTGGAACGCCGGACCGTGGCAAACCCTTGTTGCTGGCACAACCCGTACACCGAATTGAAGCGTTCCGGATGACGCGGCACCAGAATCAGCAAGGCATCGGGATGACCGGCCAACAACTGACGATGGGCCGCCAGCACCACCTCGTCTTCGCCGTCATGGGTACTGGCCGCAATCCACACCGGTCGTTCCAGCGCCTGCCACTGCCCGCGCAATTGGCTGGCGCGCTCAAGCAGTTGCGGGTCGATGGTCAAATCGAACTTGATCGAACCGGTCACTTCGACGGTTTCCGCCCGAGCACCCAGGTCGCGCAAGCGTCGGGCTTCGGCTTCGGTCTGTACCGCGAACAGGCTCATCTCGGCCAGCATCGGCCGGGTCAGCCTGGGGAGCCGGCCGTAGCCCTTGGCCGAACGCTCGGACAGTCGCGCATTGGCCAGCGCCACGGGGATCCCGCGCTTGGCACACTGATGGATATGGTTGGGCCACAGTTCGGTTTCCATGATCACCGCCAGTTTCGGCTGGACCCGATCGAGGAAGCGCCGGGCGGCGCACGGCAAATCGTAAGGCAGGTAGCAGTGCTGGATGCGCGGCTCATTGGCGAACAGTGCCAGGATGCGTTCCGACCCGGTCGGCGTCATGCAGGTCACGGTGATCGGCAGATTCGGATAACGCGCCAGCAAGGCGCGGATCATCGGCGCGGCAGCAATGCTTTCGCCCACCGACACAGCGTGCACCCAGATGCCGCCCGGTTTCATCGCGGGCATCCCGAAGGAAAAGCGCTCGCCGATGCGCCTGGCGTAGGCCGGAGACTTGCGTGCGCGCAGCCAAAGCCGAATCGCTACCAATGGCAGCCCCAGATAAAACAGCGCGGTGTAGAGAGTTCTATTCATGGCGGCGGAGTTTATCGGCTTTTTTCGCCAATCGTCTGCAAGTGCACGGCAAAACGTTCGGCGAGCCAGCGCGCGGCCGGACCGAGCGGCTCATCCCGGCGCCATACCAGCTCCACCACCAGGGCCGGCGGGGTCCATTCGCTGACCAGCTCGACCATCTGATTCTGATAAGTCGGGTACTGCACCACGTGGCGCGGTAACCAGGCCCAGCCGAGGCCACGCACCAGCCATTCGGCCATCACATAGAAACTGTCGGCGCGCCAGACTTGCGGGCTGGCGGGATCACTGCCTGGATAAATGCTCGACGCCGTGGACATCAGCAATTGCCGGTGTTGCGCCAATTGCTGGCTGTCCACTGCGCCTTTACGCGCCAACGGATGATCCTTGCCGCACACCGTGACCATTTCCACGCTGCCCAGCACCCGCCGTTCAAGTGCCTCGGGAATCTGATCATGAAAGAACAGCAGCCCCAGATCGGCGCGCCGCTCCACCAGCTTGCGCGCGACATCGCCTTGGGCGGCGCTGGTCAGTTGCACTTCAAGGCTGGGGAATTTTTCCGCCAGGGCCTCGAAGCTTTCGATGATCGGCTGATACGGCATCGCCTCATCCTGGGCCACACGCAATCGCGCTTCCTGCCCGCGCATCATCGCCAGCGCCCGGCCGTTGAGCCGTTCGCACTGGCGCAACACCTCCCGCGCTTCATCCAGCAAAGCGGTACCGGCTTCAGTGAGCTTCGGTTGACGCCCGCTGCTACGGTCGAACAGGCTGACACCCAGGTCTTCCTCCAGCAACGCTATCGAACTGCTGACCGCCGACTGCGCCTTGCGCTGATCCCGCGCCACGGCAGAAAACGAACGCTGCTCCGCTACGCTGACAAACAACCGCAGTTGCTCCAGATTCCATTGCATGCTCATGGCTCAACCCATCTTTTAAACAGATAGGTAATGACTTTACCGCATCTGGCGAATCACTAGAATGCCGACCTCAGAGAGCGACACTTCACACGAGGATTGACCCATGACCGCTTACTACTACCTGGCCATTGCCATCTGCGCCGAAGTGATTGCCACTGTTTCGATGAAAGCCGTCAAGGGCCTCAGCACCCCGCTGCCGCTGGTGCTGGTCATCCTCGGCTACGGCATTGCCTTCTGGATGCTGACCCTGGTGGTGCGCAGCGTTCCGGTAGGTGTGGCGTACGCCGTGTGGGCCGGCATGGGCATCGTGATGGTCAGCGTTGCGGCGCTGTTTATCTACGGGCAAAAGCTGGACGTGCCGGCGATGCTGGGGATGGCGTTGATTGTGCTGGGTGTTGTGGTCATCCAGCTCTTCTCCAAAACCGCAGGTCACTAACATTTGAAACGCAATCCCCTGTGGGAGCGAGCTTGCTCGCGATGACGGTATGGCATTCAACATCAATGTTGACTGACCCACCGCTATCGCGAGCAAGCTCGCTCCCACAGGGTTACGCGTTGGCTCGAGAGCACTGACGTCAGCCCCTCCAATCTTCGAGTCTGTATACTGCGCCCTCGTCTTGAACACAGAGGTCGCCGAATGCCATCCGTTATTTCCACCGACGTTCTGATTGTCGGCGCCGGTGTCGCCGGCCTCTGGCTGAATGCACGCCTGCGCCGCCAGGGTTTTTCGACCGTGCTGGTGGAGAGCGCCAGCCTCGGCGGCGGGCAGAGCGTGAAGTCCCAGGGCATCATCCACGGCGGCGCCAAATACGCGCTGCATGGCGCCCTGACCGGCGCCTCGGAAGCCATCGCCGACATGCCGCGCCGCTGGCGCAAAGCCCTGGCCGGTGACGGCGAGCTGGATCTGTCCGGCGTGCGCCTGTTGTCCGAGGCCCATTACCTGTGGTCCCCCGGCACCCTCGCCGGCAACCTCACCAGTTTTTTTGCCAGCAAGGCCGTGCGCGGTCGCGTCGATCAGGTCAAGGGCGAACAATTGCCGCCAGCCCTGCAAGACAAGCGCTTCAAGGGCAAGGTCTATCGCCTGGCGGAACTGGTGGTCGATGTGCCGAGCCTGATCCAGCGCCTGGCCGATCTGGCGGGCGATGGTTTGCTCGCCGGGCAAAAGATCGAGCCATTGCTGGAAGACGGCGTGCTGGTCGGCCTGAAGGTGGACGGGCGCGAGATCCGTGCCCAGCGCATCGTCCTGAGCGCCGGTGCCGGGACGGCGGCATTGCTTGAGGCACTGGGCCTGAGCCAGCCCGCCATGCAGCGCCGCCCGCTGCACATGATCATCGCCAAGGGGCCGAGCCTCAAACCGCTTTACGCCCATTGCCTGGGTGGCGGCACCAAACCACGCATCACCGTGACCACGCACCCGGCGGCGGATGGCCAATGGGTCTGGTACCTGGGCGGCGACATCGCGGAATCTGAAGGCGTGGCCCGTGAGCCCGCCGAACAGATCGCCACCGCACAGAAAGAACTCGGCCAATTGCTGCCATGGATCGACTTGAGCACGGTGCAATGGGCGACCTTGCGCGTAGATCGCGCCGAGCCGCTGCAATCAGGCCTGACACGTCCCGACAACGCCTTTGTTGCCGAGGAAGGCCGACTGCTGGTGGGCTGGCCGACCAAGCTCGCCCTGGCGCCGGACTTCGCCGACCGCGTGATCGCCAGCCTGACCCGCGACGGTATCCAGCCAAGCCACCCGGCAGCACTGCCTGAACTGCCGAAGCCGCCGATGGGCGTACCAGCCTGGGAGCAACTGCTGCCATGAGCCAACCGACCCTGCACGACCTGCATCGCCCGCTGGGCAACACCGGCCTGCTGGTTTCACCCCTGGGCCTGGGCACGGTGAAACTGGGCCGCGACCAAGGAGTGAAGTACCCCAATGGCTTCCGGATTCCCGATGACAATGAAGCGCGCATGTTGCTCAAGCTTACCCGCGACCTGGGCATTAACCTGATCGACACCGCCCCGGCCTATGGTCGCAGTGAAGAACGCCTTGGCCCTTTGTTGCGCGGCCAGCGTCAGGACTGGGTGATTGTCAGCAAGGTCGGCGAAGAGTTTGCCGACGGCCAGTCCCGCCACGATTTCAGCGCCGCGCACACGCGAATGTCAGTGGAGCGCAGCCTGCAACGTCTGGAAACCGACTTCATCGACCTGGTACTGGTACATTCCGATGGTAACGATCTGGCGATCCTCAATGACTGCGAAGTCTACGAGACCCTCGCCGCGCTCAAGGCCGAAGGCAAGATTCGCGGTTTCGGCTTTTCCGGCAAAACCGTCGAAGGCGGTTTGAAGGCGCTGGAGCAAGGCGACTGCGCGATGGTCACCTACAATCTGAACGAACAAAACGAGAAGGCCGTCATTGACTATGCTGCTGCACACGGCAAAGCCATTCTGGTCAAGAAAGCCCTCGCCAGTGGTCATGTCTGCCTGAGTCCGAGCGTGGATCCGGTGCGCGCCAGTTTCGAGCTGTTGTTTGAACATCCGGGTGTTGCCAGTGCTATTGTCGGGACCATCAATCCGCTGCACCTCGCCCACAATGTCGCGACCGTTGCCCAGGTCCTACATAGCCACTGACGCCGCCCACGCGGCCTTAAGCAGGAGCCGACATGTCGCGTACGCTCATCAGAAAGAACCCGAGCAACTTCAAGACCCTGCCGTTATTCGTCGAAGCGACCCCCGAAGGCCTGGCTTATCAGAGCGTCGGCAGGCCGCTGAATTTCTCCCAGACCCTGCAACGTCGTCGTCCGGTGACGGTCGGCGACAGCGAACGGTTTGCCCTGGAGTTGGCCAACCTAGGGGTTTCGGTACGCCTGACCCTGCATTGGCAGAATCGCGACTATTGGGTGCTGGTGCGCCAACGCCGGCAAGACCGTGGCGATGTGGTGCTCAAGCTGATCTCCGGTTACGTGCCGGCCCATGAACTGAACCTGCCCTTGCACACGGCGATCCAGGAGATTGCCGAAGAATGCCTGCTGGAAACTCCGGAAGGCTGGCTCGGTGGGCGGTTCAATAACACCTGGCTGCCGACGCCCTACTCGGCCGCCCTGCATTACCGTGAAGCTCTGCCGTTTCGCTTGTCGCCGCTGTCCGGCTCGGCGCGGCCGGTACGTTGCGCCAATCTGATGCTGATAGAGCGTCCTCGGGCTTACGTACAATTACCGACGGCGTCGCTGCAATTGATTTACGACTTGCGCCTGGACGTTCCCAAGGAAGCCAAATCCCTGAGCCTGTTCCATGTCGATGAAAGACTGGAAGGCGATCAACTCGTCGCCCGCCTCGACCGCCAGCGACCCGATCTGTACTTGATGCCCTTGCAGGACGGCCACCCGATGGCTGAGCTCTATACCCTGAAAAAGGATCAACTGTACCCGGCCAGCACGCGCGGCCTGTACCTGGCCGAGAGTTTTGCCCGACAGGAAGGCTGGTTGGTGCGCGATGAGCGGATTCGCTGGAAGGACTGGGTGAGACAGCAGGGATTGACCCCGCCGGGGAAGGATTCGGGGTTGGCGCGGTTACGTGGCAAGGCCAGGCTGTTGCTGAAAAAAATCGTGCCGCGTAAAAAAGTCAGTTCCTGAAAGCGTGCACATAACCCTGTAGGAGCTGGCTTGCCAGCGATGGTCGTTAACGATGACGCGTATCTGCTGATTCAACGCGTGCGCCCTGACTCCATCGCGAGCAAGCTCGCTCCTACAAAAGCTGCGCTATTCGGACTTGCGGATCTTCTCGACAATCGCGGTAGTCGAGCTGTTTTCCACCAGACCCAGCACTTTCACAGTACCGCCGTAGGCCGTCACGATGCCCGCGCCGACCACCTGGTCGATCCCGTAGTCACCGCCCTTGACCAGCACATCCGGCTTGACCGCGCTCAGCAGGTTTTCCGGAGTGCCTTCCGGGAAACTGATGACCCAGTCCACCGCCCCCAGACCGGCCAGCACCGCCATGCGCCGGTCGACGCTGTTGATCGGACGACCCGGCCCTTTCAGGCGGCTGACCGATGCATCGTCGTTTACCGCAACGATCAAACGATCGCCCTGGGCCCGCGCCTGTTCGAGGTAGGTCACATGACCGGCGTGCAGGATATCGAAGCAACCGTTGGTAAACACGATCCGCTCTTTGTGCGCGCGGGCATCGTCGACCGCCAGCAACAGTTGCTCAAGACCCAGCACACCGCGTTCGGAACCTTCCTCGCGCTGGATCGCACGACGCAGTTCCGGCGCACTGATGGCCGCCGTACCGAGTTTGCCGACCACGATACCGGCCGCCAGATTGGCCAGGGCCACAGCGTGAGGCAGTTCTTCGCCAGCGGCAATCGCGGCCGCCAGAGTGGAAATCACCGTATCGCCGGCACCGGTCACGTCGAACACTTCACGGGCACGGGCCGGCAAGTGCAGTGCCGGGTGATCCGGACGCAACAGGGTCATGCCGTGCTCGCCACGTGTCACCAGCAAGGCACCGAGGTCCAGGTCGTGCATCAGCTGCGCGCCCTTGCTCACCAATTCGTGCTCATCGGCGCAACCACCGACGATGGTTTCGAACTCGTTGAGATTCGGCGTGATCAGGCTCGCACCGCGGTAGATCGAGAAATCCTTGCCCTTGGGATCGGCCAGCACCGGAATGCCACGGGCACGGGCGACCTGGATCAGCGCCTGATGGTTTTTCAGCGCGCCTTTACCGTAGTCGGACAGCACCAGCACCTTGATGCCTTCGAGCAACTCATCGACCTGCGCGGCCAGCGCCAGCGCGTCAGTGGCGAAGGGTTCTTCGAAGTCGATACGCAGCAATTGCTGGTGACGGCTCATGACCCGCAGCTTGACGATGGTCGGCTGGTGCGCAATGCGCTGGAAGGTGGCCCGCACGCCAGCGCCCTTGAGGCTGTTGACCAGGCTGTTGGCGGCTTCATCGTCGCCGGTGACACCGACCAGCGAGGCCGGAGCCCCCAGGGCGGCAATGTTCAAGGCAACGTTGGCAGCGCCGCCCGGACGGTCCTCGATGTGATCAACCTTGACCACCGGCACCGGCGCCTCAGGAGAAATCCGTGAGGTACCACCATGCCAGTAACGGTCGAGCATGACATCGCCGACTACCAAGACAGGGGCTTGATCGAATCGCGGCATGGACAACTTCATGGTGCAACCCACATACAGAATGAACAGGGGCGCGATATTAGCACAGGGTTGGCGTCGGCTTGTGCGGTGGCTGCAACCGGATGATTCGTCAGCATTTATTGCTCATTTTTTGAGCACAAACCCGCCAGACGACGACACGCATCGGCTTCATTCATAACCAGGCATCTCGTAGCTTGGGCAACAGTTTCCAGAGATAACGTTGCAACATGCAGACACCCGCCTGAAAGGGCGAGCCAGGCTCGCCCTTTCGGGATCAGGCGATGTCTTCGGCCGGGGCGTCGAGGCCCATCGCGTTGAGGCGCGAGTAGTAGCCGTTTTGCGCCAGCAGTTGATCATGGGTACCGCGCTCGACGATTTTCCCCTGATCCATGACCAGGATCAGGTCGGCCTTCTCGATGGTCGACAAGCGGTGAGCGATGACCAGCGTGGTGCGACCTTTCATGACCTGATCCAGGGCTGCCTGAATATGCCGCTCGGACTCGGTATCGAGTGCCGAGGTTGCCTCATCGAGAATCAGCAGCGGAGCATTCTTCAACAGCGCCCGGGCAATCGCCAGGCGCTGGCGCTGACCACCGGACAACAGCACACCGTTTTCCCCGACCTGGGTGTCCAGGCCTTCAGGCAACTGGGCAATGAAGTCCATTGCGTAGGCATCCTTGGCCGCTTTTTCAATGTCTTCACGGGGGGCGCCAGCCAGGTCGCCATAGGCGATGTTGTTGGCCACAGTATCGCTGAACAGGGTCACGTGCTGGGTCACCTGGGCGATATGCCGACGCAGGTTCAACAGTTTGTACTGCTCCACTTCGACGCCATCGATGAGGATTTCGCCCTTGTCGTGGTGATAGAAACGCGGAATCAGGTTGGCCAGGGTCGACTTGCCGCTGCCCGAACGGCCCACCAGCGCCACCATTTGCCCGGGCTCGACCGAGAAACTGATGTCATTGAGCACCTGACGCTCGGTATCAGGGTAGGTGAAGCTGAGGTTGCGCACGTCCAGGCGACCGCTGACGACGTCACGCTCGACGGTGCCGGTATCGACTTCAGGTTCGACATCCAGTTGCTCGAAGATACTTTCAGCACCAGCCACCCCCTTCTGGATGGTCGAGCTGACTTCGGACAACTGGCGAATCGGCTTGGGCAGCAGGCCGGCCAGGGTGATGTAGGCCACCATGTCGCCGGCTGACGCATCGCCACGCAGGAACAGCACCAGGAACATCAGCACGGCCATGGCGGTATAGATCACCAATTGCAGCAGCGGCGTGTAGATGGCGCCGGTGCGAGTCATGCGCAACTGCTTGTCGGTATTGCCCTGACTGGCGTCGAAGAAGCGTTTCTCTTCGTACTTTTCGCCGCCGAAGCTGCGTACCACGCGATAGCCCTGGATGGTTTCGGACGCCACATGCGTCACGTCCCCCATGGCCAGCTGGATTTTCTTGCTCTGCTTGCGGAATTTCTTGCTGGCCGTGCGCACCATGAGGGCGATCAGCGGCAGGATGGCGACCATGACCAGCGTCAGGCGCCAGTTCATGAACAACAGCGAGGCAAACAGGAAGATCACCGTCATGCCTTCACGAATTACGACCTTGATTGCATCTGTTGCCGCCCCCGTGACCATGGTCACGTTGAAGGTGATACGTGAAATCAGGTGCCCCGAGTTATGCTTGTCGAAATACCGGTTTGGCAACACCAGCAGGTTGTTGAACAACTGCACCCGCAAGTCATGGACCAGGCCCAGGGAAACCTTGGCCAGGAAGTAGTTGCCCAGGTACGACCCCAATCCCTGCCACGCAGCGATCAGGATGATCAACAACGGCACCGCCTGCAGCAGTTGCAGATCCCGCAGGTAGGGCACGTTTGGAAACAGCGCCGCTTCAGGGTTGGACAGACCGTCGACGAAGTACTTGAGGATGTAGCCCAGCATTGGCTGCGTCGAAGCGAAAATCAGAAAACCGACGATGCTGATCAGGAACAGGCTGATGTACGGCCGGACATAGCCGAGCAGACGGAAATAGATTTTCAAGCTCGATGGGCTTGCACTGAGACTGGAGTCGGTCATATCACGCGAATGTCGATAAAAAGGACGCTGACTTTAGCACAGCTTCCCCAGGGTTCTGGCAATCGCATACAGTCTGTGTATTGTGGCGCGTCAAATACCCACCAGATGTCCCTGCCTTGGTACGCTCGCTCAATTCAGGAATAAGTTACTCAGCATGCAATCAAACGCTTTGAACAGCACGTCCAATAGAATCTTCGATTTCATTTGTTTGTGGATCCTTCCGCTCGGTTACTTATTGCTGCTTTGTGCGCTGTTTTTCCTGCCTGGGCGCAGTGCGCATCACAAGCTTTACTATGGCCTGTTCAGCATTCCGGCACTGATTGCGCTGTGCCTGCGTCCGCGGTTCAGCAAAGAACTGCTGCGCGAACCGATCGTCATTGCAGCCCTGCTGTTTGTGGGGTGGGCACTGCTCAGCCTGCGCTGGGGACCGGGCGGCGACATCGACTTCGGTCAGTTCAAACCCCCATTGCACACTCTGTTTCTGTTCGTCGGCTGCTACCTGCTGGTGCGCTATCGCAGCGAAATCATTCAGCCCCTGCTGTTCTGCGCCGCGATCGTGGCGCTGGTCGCCACTGTCTACAACCTGTACAGGTTCGGCCTGATCTACCAACCGGAAATGCGTCTGATCGGAGTAGGTGCGTTCGACAACCCTCTGCTCAGCTCCCACGTTTTCGGTTTTTTCTGTACCTACTGGCTGAGCCTGAGCATGACCTGCAAGCGACACCAGGTACTTTGGTTGAGCATACCGGCGATGGTGATCATGTTCGCCGCCGTCCTGGCCACCGGCTCAAGGACTCCACTGGTTGCACTGACGCTGGCCGCGCTGTGGCTGAGTTACATCTGCTGGAATCGACAGTCGGTCTTCATGCTTGGTTCCATGTTCATCGCCGAAACGGCGACTTTCGCGTTGTTTGCGGACAAGATCTTCGAAAGAGGCAGTTCCTTCCGTATCGAACTCTGGCAAATGGCCCTGGACAGGATCGCTGAACATCCATGGATCGGGCACGGCTACAACGCCGGACTGAGCCTGGACCCCGGCGCCGGCTCCCCCCTTCAGGAGCCCCATAGCTTCGCTCTGGGCGTGCTCTACTACGTCGGCATTATCGGTCTGCTGCCATGGCTGTTCTTCCTTGTGTGGAGCTTCATCAGCAGCCGGCGCCATCGCGTGCAACCGCTGTTTATCATTGCCTCGACCTGGCTGGCCTTCGGTATCGGTGCGGGGCTGACCGAAGGCGGCGGGATTATCTCTCGCCCCAAGGAGCACTGGTTCCTGCTGTGGATCCCGTTGGCACTGATTGCCGCATTGAGCATCAATCAACGGGCCAGGCGCCTGCTGGACAGACCGATCAAGACCGCGACGCCAAGCGCCCTGCAACAGCTGACGGCCGATGCCCGGGTCATCGAAGAAGATGGTTTGGGCCCCAAAGTCCTGCGCCTGAGCGATGGCAGCTTTCTCAAGCTGTTCCGCCGTCGCCGCTGGTACACCTCGGGCAGTTTCACGCCCTACTCCGATCGTTTTGCCGTCAACAGCGTGCAACTGCGCAGCATGGGCATCCCGACACCGCATATCCTCGACCTTTACCGGTTCGAAGACGGCAGCACCGCTGTGCACTACTCTCCCTTGCCGGGCAACACGCTGCGCCAGATCCTGCAAGGCATCACCGCCCCGGCTGTGCGCCAGGCGCTGGTGGAGCGCTTCGGCAAATTCATGGCCCAACTGCATCAGCAAGGGGTCTACTTCCGCTCCCTGCACCTGGGCAATGTGCTGGTGCTGGAGGACGGCGAGTTCGGCCTGATCGACCTGGCCGACCTGCGGATTTACCCTTCATCATTGAGCCCTTCGCTGCGTCGGCGCAATCTGCGCCACATGCAGCGCTACGCATCAGATCGGCACTGGCTGTTCGAGGATCACTTCGAAGCGCTGCTGCAGGGATACGCTGCGGTGGCTTCGAAATCCGACGTGGATAATTTGCACAGGCACGTGCTGGCCGGGAGTCCTCCGGCCCAGGCTCACCGATGATAGAAACCAATCCGCTTATCGCGATGACGGCCTACCTGCTCGCCATCGCGACTGCTGCACTACTGTTGCGCAGCGTGCCAAGACTCACCCGAGAGCTGGAGCATCGCGGCGAAAGCCGCTTTGCCAGCATCGACGGCTTACGCGGGTATCTGGCCTTCGGCGTGTTCGTCCATCACTCGATCATTACCTGGATCTTTCTGCAAACCGGTGTGACCGATTTTCCGCCGAGCAACTTCTACTCGCAGCTGGGCCAGGGCAGCGTCGCCCTCTTTTTCATGATCACCGGCTTTCTGTTCTGGGACCGCTTGCTCACCCACGGGCGGCAACACGACTGGCTGGCATTTGCGATATCTCGACTGTTTCGCCTCTACCCGCTCTACCTGCCGCTGATGTTGACCGTATTTGTCTGCGTGTTCTATTTGCAGGACTGGGAACTCAAGGATTCCGCCACCCAATTCATTGGCCAGACCCTGGCCTGGCTGGTCTTCGACCGGCCAGACGTCAACCAGTACCACCAGACCGGCATGCTGATCTCCAACGTCACCTGGACGCTGGGGTACGAGGTGTTCTTCTACCTGGCCCTGCCACTGGCTGCCATGGTGTTCATTTATCGCGCAGGCTGGATGCAGACGGTGCTGTGCCTGATCGGCATCTACGCGCTGTACCAGGTGGTCGGCTGGGAACACTCGCTGAAGAAGCACTTCCTGGCCAGCTTCCTCGGCGGCATCGCTGCGGCGTATTGGGTTCGCCGTCCACAATGGGTCGCCTGGAGCCAGTCTCCGCTGGCGGGCACCATCGCCCTGCTCGCATTGGCGATCGCCTTTACGGCGTTCAACCGGGCTTTCAACCTGGGAGCACTGCTGCTGCTGTCACTGTTCTTTGTGATCGTCGCGTCCGGCAACACCTTGTTCGGCGCCCTGAGACCACACAGCATTCGCTGGCTGGGGGAAATCAGCTACAGCACGTATTTGCTGCACGGTTTCGTGCTCTGGGTACTGGTGCAGCGACTGCCGCCGCTATTGCATCTTGATGCCCGGCAAGCCTGGGTTTTCCTGCCGTTGCTGGCTGTGTGCAGTTGCCTGCTGATCATCATCAGCAGCCTGACTTACCTGTACGTCGAAAAGCCCGGTATCAATGCCGGCAAGATAACCCTGCGCTGGTTGCGCCAGAACAGGAAGCCGAGAAGAGTGCTTGCGCAGGAGACAGCTCAACAACGTTGAGCCGTCAACCGGGACATGTCACCGAGGTCGATGCTCCGCCTCCTCCTGAACCCAGCCCTTGGCTCAGTCTTTCTCCAGCCGCGAGAAATACATCCGCCCCAGCCCACGCCAGGTTTTTTTGTTCCAGGCCTTGAACGGAATCTGCGCCAGCAGCTCCCGCGCCAGCTTGCGATCACGGTTGGCGGTCTTGAGGAACATGGAGTTGAGAAATTTGTAGCGCACCTCGTCATACAGCGGGTGATCGCTGAAGAGCGCGTAGGTGCGCAGGATGCTGTCGATCATGAAGCGGTGATTCTTGTAGGAGTTGGTGGCGTGCTTGCGATAACGAGCCATCAACACATTCAGACCATCGATGAAGTAACCGGCATGGGTCACCTTCAACTCGATCAGCAAGTCTTCCAGGCGAATGGTCGGGTCGAAACCGCCCACCTTCTCCAGCGCTTCGCGACGGATCATCAGGGTCGGTGCCGGGGGATAGGGCTTGCGCTCCAGGAACATGTCTTCGAAGTCCAGGCGACGGAACGGTACATCCCGGCGCTGGCGCTTCTCGGGGTAGAGATTGCCGTCGGCATCGATCAGTTCGATGTTACCGGCACAAATGCCGACCTCGGGTTTGCCGTCCATATGGGCCACCTGGGTGGCGATTCGCTCCGGCAACATGATGTCATCCGAACCGAACGGCACGATCAGGCTGCCCTTGGCCCGGGCAATCGCACCATTGAGGGTGTTGGTCAGCCCCTGGTTTTCCTGCACCCGGAAATCGAAACCATGGATGGCCTGCAGCGCCTTGATCCGCTCGACGCTGTCATCTTTCGAGCCATCGTCGACCACCAGCAACTCGATGTTCCGATAGGTCTGGTTGAGGACGCTGAGAATGCTTTCCTCGATGTAAGGGGCATGGTTATACGACGCGATGATGACCGTGACGATGGGTTGCGCGTCGTTCATGGCTGTTCCTTGCGGGCCTGTTCCAGGCCGGAGTCGATCAGACTGAGGTATTCGCGACGGAACTCCTCGATGTCATGGTGTTGCTGCAAATAACGGAAGGCCTGCTCACCCTTGGCCTTGAGCTCGTCATCCGACAGCCCCAGGTAGGTGTCCAGCGCAGCCTGCAGCGTCGGCACATCCTTCGGCGTAATCGCCAGGCCACCAGCCCCTTCGATGAGCGGCAACATGGCCGGCACATTCGAGGCAATCACCGGCAAATGCCCGCTCATGCCTTCGAGCAGCGCCAGCCCGAGGCCTTCGGCCAGGGAAGGCATGGTCCAGATATCGAAAGCGCGAATGTACTGCAGGGCAATTTCCTTGAACCCCAGCAGATGAGCGCGACCGCTGAGGCCGAGGCGGTCGATTTCCGCCGCCAGGCGCGACTCTTCACGGCCGGCTCCGATGATCGCCAGTTGGGTATTCGGGTATTTGTCCTTGAGTGCCGCGAAAGCCTGCAGCAAATAGATATGGCCCTTGACCGGCACCAGTCGCCCCAACGCACCGATCAGCCGCACCGACGGATCGATGCCCAACATTTCACGGGCTTTTTCACGACTGTGTTGCAGACCTTCGGCTTGCTCGATGTCGATGGCATTGGTGATGGCGTAGGTATTCTGGTCGGTGAAACCACAGTCACAGTCCAGCAGATACTGTTTCACCGCAGGCGACACGCCAACGAAGCGCCAGTGACGATCGATCAGGCGTTGGGTCTGGCGGCGCCGGTAAAAACGGTCGTACTCGCCAAAGCCGTGGGAAATGCCGATGCACAACGGCACTTTCAACCAGCGGTTGAGGGCCAGCATCATGTTGACCGGCTTGAAGCGATTGCAGATCACCACATCGAATTTTTCCCGGCGGCAGAACTTGTACAGCTGCCACATGGCCCGCAGGCGCATGCCCTTGAGGGACTTGTCGGAAAATTCGAAGTACACCGAATGGTCGGCTCGACTCACCGCTTCGCCCGGCCCGGGTTTGCCGCGCAGAAACGCGGCGGTCACTTCATAGCGATCACTGGGCAGGGCCTTGACGATTTGCTCCGCGAGGTCGGCGAAATCATGGGCTTTGACGTTGTAGTCAGGCTGCAGTTGCAGGACCTTTGACCGCTGACTCATAACTCTCCCCGCTGAGAAACGTTGCCTGGTGTGTGCTTGAGCGACCACAAAAGCTCGTGGCGCCGGACTGCCTTGCGAAAGAATTCGTTCTGGCCATAGGTTGGCGGCAAGCGGCCGGCCAACAACCGCTGGATCAACCGGCGCAAGCGACGCTTGAACGGCATCGCCGGTTGCAGGTCGTGCATCATGCCCAATGCCATGGCCTTGTCTCGCTGCTGCTCCAGAGACAAGGGCAGGCAATAAGGCTGCATCGGTCGGGCCGGATCGAAGGCAGGCGGCAAGGCGATGCCATCACCGGTATCGCCCATCGGCCAGCGGTCGTTGTCGTGCAGGTGGTTGGCATAACCCAATAGCATGGTCGGTTGCCAGTCCAGGCCTTGCAAGGCTTCGAGGACTGCCGCCTGGGCACAGATATGATCGGGATGCGGATCCAGGGTCGGATGCGGCAGGACGACGACCTCGGGCCGGGCCCGCAGCAACAGCTCGCGCAGATCCGCCAGCAGATTGTTCCAGGTCGGTGCGCCATCGACATCGCCCGGTAGAGCAAAAGGATTCAATTGGCGGAACAGCCGGGTGTCGCTCAGGTCCGCTTCGTGCGATCCCGCCGCAACCGCAGGCGCGGCCTGCATGCTCGCCAGTTGCAGGCAGAAATAACCCAGTTGTACACAGCGAGCCTCGGGGACACCGGCCCAACGTGGCACAGCGATGCTGTCCCAGGTGCGCAGCCGGCCTTTCAAGCGGGCCGCATCGACCTTGTTCAGGCCCATCTGCCGATAGTGTTCGGCTTCGATTTCACCGGCGGTCAGCGTGACGATCCAGGTTTCGTCGGCCTGGCTGTACAAACCGTAGGCCGCCAGCTCGGCGTCATCGGCGTGGGGAGCGATGACCATCACCCGCTGACGCCGGTAATCCGGATGCTCCAGTGCCCACAGCACAGGCTCACCGAACACGCGACAGAAACGTCCGCGCAAGCGCAGGTCACCACGGGACAGCGCCTGAGCCTGACCACTGAGATTGAGGTAGCGCAGGCCGTTCACGCCCCGCTCGAAGGTTTGTCGGTCAGGGTTTTCGCCTCCCTCCAACTCGACCACCGGATCGAGAAAACGACCCAGCCAGGTGCTTTTCACCCGCAGAGCCAGCACCAACGTCGCGTCGTCGACCAGCATCACGCCCTCGTCCAGCCGCAAGTGTTCACCGCTCAGGTGCACCTTGGGCTGTGGCGTATACGGGGGAAAGCTGTACTGGTAATCGTCTTTCGGCGAGTAGAACAAATGGTCGGCAAACCAGGCTTCGTGGGCAATCCAGCCCAGAACCGCCAGCACCAGCGGCAACCACCAGGCCACCAGCACGCCCATGACGATCAACAGCACCAGAGCAATCAGCAAGACGATACGTTTATTGCGCCGATGGCGCTTGAGCAGTTGCTGTTTGCGGCTTATGGCTTGGCTCATACGGTGAAGACCGGCACGGGGTTGCACCAGCGATCCTTGTATTCACGGTCGGCGCGACCGAAGGAAAAGCGCAACGGTTTGTCCTGCGCCCGGGCATGCTCCCAGGCGCTTTGCGTATTGAGAAAACTCAGCACACTGCCAGGGCTGAACTCGCGAGTCTCGGGATCGACCCCGCCGTTGATGTACTCGACGCTGATCCACTGCGGGGTTTCGACGCGGTACACCAGTTGAATCGCAATCGGCGCATCGTTGAGAAAAATCACCGAACCGATCAGCAACTCGCGCAGCAACTCGATGACATCGGCCATGCGTTCGGCACCGGTCGCCGGGAAACCCCAGCGGCGCTGGAACAGGTCGCAATAAATCGCCGCCAGATCGAAGCTGGAAAATTCGGACACCGGCCGCACCACGCCACCGGCCTCTTCCAGCAAGCGCAATTCGCGGCGCTGGTTATAGCGAAATTTTTTCGACAGCTCTTCGGGTGTGCGGGCCATGGCCAGTTGTTCGGCTTGCAACTTGATGCCAGTGAAACGACCTTCGCTCAGCGCCGACAGATACCGCGCGCGATGGCGCAAAGGCGCCTGGGTATCGGCAGCGGCAGGCAGGATGATCTCGGCGTTGCCCAGGTCGAACAGACCTTTTTTGCCGCGACGCTTGAGCACGTCCTTGGACAAGGCCAGGTCGCGCCCCCAGGTCGGGATCGCCGCCTTGACCTCGTCACCCTGGACCCAGGCCAGGTAACGCACTGGAATCTCGGCCAGTTTCGCCAGCCGCTCGACCACCATGGGATGAGTTGCGACGCTGCCGCCATAACGCTGCCAGGTTTCGGCGTAAGTCGAGGCGTCGACTACCGCCCAGCCACGCTCGCGCCAGCCTTGAAATCGGTTGAGCATCAGCCCCTCTGTGCCAGTTCGGTAACGTGTGGCAAATGCCAGAAAGCATCGCGCACCGCGTGATCGGAGAAGCGTTCGCGCAAGCGCTCGAGCATTAACTCGGCACACTGTCGGCGTTGCTGATCATCCATGCCAGCGAGATGTTGCAGCCCTTGGGCCAGACGCCCGGCATCGCCCAACGGGAACAGGATGCCCACGCCTTCGACCACTTCTTTCGCGCCACCGCACGCCGTTGCCAGCAAAGGTACACCCGCGGCCATGGCCTCCAGCAGCACCATGCCGAACGGTTCGTGATCGGAGCTCAGGGCAAACACATCGAAGGCCCGGAAGTAGTTGCGCGCATTCGGCACCTGACCGAGAAACAACACCCGGTCACCGATACCCAGCTCCCGGGCTTGAGCCTTGAGGTTTTCCTCCAGACGCCCCTTACCGAGAATCACCAACTGACTGTTGGCTGGCAACCCCGGCAACGCCTCGGCGAAACCGTGCAACAGCGTGGCCTGGTCCTTGTCCGGATGCAGCCGTCCGACGTTGCCGACGATCCAGGCATCCGCCGCCAGCCCGAGGGTTTCCCGAGCCTCGCGAGCCGACACCTGCATGGCTTGCAAGGCATCCACGTCGATACGGTTGTACAAGGTCTGGACCCGCGAAGCCGGCCACTTCGGCAGGCATTGGCGCATGTCGTCGCGCACGGCGTCGGACACACCGAGCAGACTCAGACGCTTGCGAAAGATACGCGCGAACAGTTTGCGGCTGCCACGCTTGTAATCGTCAAAAGCGTGATGCACGCCAATTACCGGCAACGACGTGCCGAGCAAGGCGATATAGATCGGTTTGAAGCGGTGGGCGATGCAGAAACTGAAATTGCGCGATGCGGCGATCTTGCGCAGATCGCCGATGGCGCCCAGCTTCAGGCCACGGATGGCCTTGGAGCTGTATTCCATGAACAACACTTCATCGCAAGCACACGCTGCGGCCACCTCGCTATCGGCAACCCCGGTCAGAAAGACCGTGGTCACCCGATAACCGGTGCCCGCGAACAGGCTGGCATACTGCCGTGCGCAGTCCAGGAACGGCCCGTCATAGCCGTGGCAGAACTGCAGCACATGGCGTTCAGCCGAGCGAGTCATAAGCGTTTGCGCCCTCTTTGACCACCAGGATGTCTTCCATGATCAGGTACTGCAGATCGGAGCCGAAGAACATGTTCAATGCGTCGGTCGGCGAGCAGATCATCGGCTCGCCGCGACGGTTGAGCGAGGTGTTGAGCGACACACCGTTGCCGGTGAGCACTTCCAGCGCTTTCATCATGTCGTAGTAACGCGGGTTGTATTCGCGCTTGAGCACCTGGGCGCGGGAGGTGCCGTCCTCGTGGACGACTTCCGGCACGCGGGTCTTCCATTCTTCCGCCACTTCGAAAGTGAAGGTCATGAACGGAGCCGGGTGATCGATCTTGATCATCTGCGGCGCCACGGTGTCGAGCATCGACGGGCAGAAAGGCCTCCAGCGCTCGCGGAACTTGATCTGATGGTTGATGCGGTCGGCCACGCCCGGCACGCTCGGGCAACCGATGATCGAACGCCCGCCCAGTGCACGCGGACCGAACTCCATGCGGCCCTGGAACCAGGCTACCGGGTTGCCATCGACCATGATTTTGGCGATCTGCTCCGGCATGTTGTCGAGCTTGCGCCACGTCGGCTTGTCGGCGTGACGGGCGCACGCGGCGATCACGTCTTCGTTGCTGTACGACGGGCCGAGGTAGACGTGTTCCATCTTCTCGACCGGCACGCCACGGGCGTGGGACACATAGGCTGCCGCGCCCACCGCGGTACCGGCGTCGCCGGAGGCAGGCTGAACAAACAGCTCCTTGACGTCGTCGCGAGCGATGATTTTCTGGTTGAGCTTGACGTTCAACGCACAGCCACCGGCGTAGGCCAGTTTGCCGGTTTGCTTGAGCACGTCGCCCAGATAGTAGTCGATCATCTGCAGCGCAATTTTTTCGAACAGCGCTTGAATGCTCGCAGCGTAGTGGATGTACGGCTCATCGGCGATGTCGCCTTCGCGCTTTGGACCCAGCCACTCGATCAGCTTCGGCGAGAAGTAGTAACCCTTGCCCTTCTCTTTGTAGCGACGCAGGCCGATAACGTTGGCGTAGTCGGTGTTGATCACCAGCTCGCCGTTTTCGAACGAAGCCAGGCGCGAGAAATCGTATTTGCTGGCGTCGCCGTACGGCGCCATGCCCATGACCTTGAACTCACCGTCGAGCATATCGAATCCGAGGAACTCGGTGATCGCGCCGTACAGGCCGCCGAGGGAGTCCGGATCGAAGAATTCCTTGATCTTGTGGATCTTGCCGTTTTCGCCGTAACCGAAGAAGGTCGTGGCGTACTCGCCCTTGCCGTCGATACCCAGGATCGCGGTTTTCTCTTTGAAACCGGAGCAGTGATAAGCGCTGGAGGCGTGGGCCAGGTGGTGCTCGACCGGCTCGATCCTGATCTTCTTCGGATCAAAACCCAGTTGCTCCAGGCACCAGACGATCTTGTTGCGATAGCGCTTGTAGCGGCGGTTGCCCATCAGGATCGCGTCGAGTGCACGGTCCGGGGCGTACCAGTAACGCTTGGCGTACTGCCAGCGAGCCTTGCCAAACAGGCTGATCGGTGCGAATGGAATCGCTACCACGTCAACGTCGGACGGCTTGATGCCGGCCTGTTCCAGGCAGAACTTCGCCGATTCGTAGGGCATGCGGTTCTTTGCATGTTTATCGCGTACGAAGCGTTCCTCTTCAGCCGCCGCGACCAGCTTGCCGTCGATGTACAGGGCTGCGGAAGGATCATGGCTAAGGGCGCCGGACAGGCCAAGAATCGTCAATGCCACAGGGGTCTAGCCTCTTTAGTCTGCATGCAGGCGCAAGCGCCTCAAAAATTAATGTGCCCTCGCAAGGGGCGAGAGACAGCTAAAGGGCGGGATTATAGCGTAAAAGCGGCGGCAAACCTCTAGCCGCAAACGGCCAGCGACTGCGGCGGGGACCTCGCGGCATTTTTATCCGCGCGCTGGTCGCCAATAGATGGAAATATTGCCGTCCACGCTTTGCCGGTAAATCGTATACGGCAAGACAACGGTGTCCAGCGCACCAGACACGGCCAAGTCCATCAATACGAGCGGCACAAGGATACCCGTAGGGTCTGGCGGTGCATTCAATACGCAGAAGTCGTAAGCCAGGCCGCTGTAGATTCGCGGGATGGACTGGCAATAGGTCTTCTGCCGACGCAGCCCTTGCGCCGCTTCGGCTTCATCCTGCAGGACTGTAGCAGCGGTCCCGCACCCCATGAGAGACAGCGATAAAACACCCGATGAAACTGCCATTTTGATCGTCACAGCCTGCCCTCCGAGAACGTCAGGCAAACTAGCATCGAGGCGATTTCGACCACAGTTCATGACTTCCCAAGATCGCGTAGGACGGTTCACAAGAACTTGTCTGCTTTCTCGGTGGCAGTTCCGACCTCATCGCGAGCTGGCTCGCTTCCACATTTGAACTGAGGTGTTCACAGGCTTTGTGTTCACCACCAATCCCTGTGGGAGCGAGCTTGCTCGCGATAGCGGTTTAAGCAGCGCTGGAGATGTCTTTGGGCAAGCGCTGATCGATCACCTGGTAAAGGGCGCTGCCTTCAGGCCAGTTGCGCATGAACCGCGCGCGATCCCTGGCATACGCCGGGGCGAAACTGCCAAGGGAGCTGTGCTGGCACATCGAATCGAGATCGATCAACGCCCATCGATCCTGTTGCCAAAACAGGTTATGTCCCTTGAAGTCGCCATGGCTGATGCGTTCGCGAATCAGCTCGGCAAACAAATGATCCAGCGCCGCCAGCTCGACTTCCGGCGCATCACCGTTTTCAATATAGGGCGCAAAACGCTCGATGATGTCCGGCCCCGCCAGATACTCGGTGATCAGGTACGCCCGGCTGCGCAGCCACAGAAAACGCTTTTCCAGCAATGCCAGCGGCTTGGGGGTGGCAATCCCGAGGAACGCCAGTCGGTTGCCTTCGCGCCATGAATGCCAGGCCCGGCTCGGGCGCCAGAAGCGTTTGAGCCAGTGGGCGAAGCCCTTGATGTTGTAGCGCTTGATCACCAGCGTGCGGCCACCCACCTCGACCTTGCCGACGCTCGCCGCACCGCCGGTCTTGTACAGATGCCCCTGATCGAGCAGGGTATCGGCCTGCTCCAGCACCGGCACCATCGATGGCTCTTCCTCGCGGCGAATCGCCCGCAATCCGAAGGCCCCGCGCTGGACGCTGAACAACGTGCACTCGCGGCCAACCTTGATCAGGAAGTCCTTGAGGCGCCAACTGCGGACCTTGTCGATCTGCTTTTGCAACGCTTCCATGGGCAGGGCGTGTTCGCCGTTGCTGAGCAGGTAATACACCAGCAACTCTTCAATGAAGGGTTCAATCGACTTCGGCAACTGGGCGAAGAACACCCCGAGGTTTTCCAGGACTTTCTGCCGCGACAGCGGCTGGCCCGGCGTTTCGGAGCAAATCCCGGCGCCGTCGATCAAGTACAGACGACCACGCTGACGCAGCAGGTTGTCCAGGTGCAGGTCCTCCTGCCACAGACCTTTGCGGTGCATCTGACCGATCGCTCCTAACGCCTCGGCCAGCACTGCTCCTTGCCCATCGGACAGTACCGGTTGCTGCTCAACCTGTTTCCAGGTATCACCAAGGCTTTCGGCACCCTCCAGAAACTCGAACAGCAGCCAACCACCCTCGCCCTCTTTCAGGCCATCGGCCAACAGCTGCGGCGTGGTCAATCCTTGAGCGGCAAGCAAACGCACGCCATCCAGTTCACGCTGAAAATGCCGTGCGGCCTTACTGCCGACCAGTAATTTGGCCAACACCGGCCGACCGCGCCAGATGCCGGCACCGACATAACGCTGCCCCGGCAACACCCGCAACAGGCTCAGCAGTTGCAGATCGGCAGGGCCGGCGGCATCAGCCAGCGATACGCTCAGCGGTAAAACCGGATTGCGGCCAGAGGTCTTCAGTTCGGACAAAAGCATCAGCGTGGCCTCTTTTGGCTGCGCCGCGCAGTCAAACGCAGCAGCCAGCTGTCGATCAACGAGCTGTCCTGCGGTTGATCCAGATAGGCGGCCAGCAATTGCCGCAGGTGCGACTCGCTCCACTCGGGCGCGCGGCGCGTCAGCGGCTCCAGGTCCTTGATTCGGTCACGCTGCCCGTACAGCAGTGGTCGGGTCTTTTCCAGGTCGATCAATTGAGCCTGATAGCCGTTGCCTGTGGCGCGCATGAAAATATGCTTGGGATAAAAGCACCCATGCACCTGGCGTGCAGCGTGCAACTGCCTGGCCAGTTCGCCACTGGCCTTGAGGATCTCCGATTGCTGCTCAGGGCTCAATTGAGCCCAGCGCTGCAACAGCGAGTCAAGGTCGTCCCAGCCGTCCAGGGCACGGGTCATCAGGATCGCGCGGACTTCACCATCGACCTTGCGCTCACCGTAAAACACCGCTTTTAGCGCCGGTATGCCCATCTTCCGGTAACGGGAGATGTTGCGGAACTCGCGAGCGAAGCTCGGCTCGCCGAACGGTGCGCGCAACGTGCGGGTCAGGTAGTTGCTTTGGCGCTTGAGGTAGAAACCATGACCTTCCAGATCCAGCCGAAACACGCTGCTCCAGCCGCCGCGACCGGTGTTGGGTTCGTCCACCGCATCGAGCTGCCTGGCCCAGAGTGCTTCGAATGTGCCCAGACCGTGGCGTTCAAGCAGGGCACGGTCTTCAGCGGCCAGAAAATCAGTCATTCGCGCCCCTCGAAAAATCTCACCACATGCCGGATGCGTTTTTTGTCCGCAGCGTTGAGCCGGGTCCGGTTGCGGTATTGCAGGTAAAAGCGCAGCCGCTGGGTCGCCGACAATTGATACTTGGCGACCTTGTCCAGGCACGCCAGATCCTTGGTGATGCGGTACTTGAGCCAGAAACCGCGCCAGAAATCGCCGTTGGGGCAGTCGATCAAAAACACTCGAGCTTCATCGTCGATCAGCAGGTTGCGCCACTTCAAATCGTTATGGGTGAAACGGTGGTCGTGCATGGTCCGGGTGTATTGGGCCAACTGACGACTGACGGTATCGACCCAGGCGCGATCCGACAATTTCGGGTCACGTCGCTCGGCCAGTGCCGACAAGTCTTCGGTACGCGGCAGTTCCCGGGTAATCATCGCGCCGCGAGCGTAGGCCGCACCGCGCCGCTCCAGCCCCCAGGCCACCACTTCGGCAGTGGGAATGCCCCACTTGGCGAAGCGCTTGAGGTTCTGCCACTCCATCTTCACCCGGGGCTTTCCCAGGTAACGCCGCAGGCCTTTGCCAGCACCCACGTAGCGCTTGACGTAATAGTTGACGCCATTGCGCTCGACCCGGATGACCTCCGAAAGCAGATCGCTGGTCAAACGCTCGCCTTGCAGCGCAAACACAGCCTCGAGGCTGCCAAAGTCATCGGCCAGTTCGCTGTAGGCCGGCTCCAGTTTCCAACCCGACATCAGAGCGCATCCCCGTATCGCTGTTTACGCTCGTAGAGCTTGTTGGCCTTGCCATCGAGCCATGCCAGCAAAGACGCCTCTTCAATCAGAATCTGGCGCAGCGGCTGCTGGAAATAACCTTTGAGGAAACGCAGCTTGTCGCGGCGAGTCAGGCCGATGTCCAGCGCGGAAAAGTACAGGGCCGCCAGATCCTTGTTGCGCCAGCGCGAGGTGATCGCCGGGCGTGTCTGGGCGCGGTGCAGGTCGATCACCGAAAGTTTGAAGTCATCAAAGGTCACCGGTTTGTCGGTGTGCAGCAGGAAGTGGCAGATGTAGCAGTCGCGGTGGTTGACCCCGGCGCGGTGCATCATGCCGGTCATGCGTGCGACTTCGGCAATCAGCGCACGCTTGAGCTTTGGCTCCGGTGGCTGCCTGATCCAGTTGATACTGAAATCTTCGAGACTGACCGTTGGCGCCAGCTCCTCGGTGACGATGAACGAGTGCTGGTCGGCCGGGTTGCTGCCCTTCTCGCCATACGCGACGGCGGTCATGGTCGGCACGCCGACTTGCTGCAGGCGCTGAATGGCCTGCCACTCCTGACCTGCGCCGAGAACCGGCAACTTGGCGGTGAGCAGGTTCTTGAAGATTTCGCCCCAGCCGATGCCACGGTGGATTTTCACGAAAAACCCGTTGCCGTCGACTTCCGTGCGTAAGGTCCGGCGTGCTTCCAGCTCGCGGTACACCTCGCCCTTGAGCCCCTCGACTTCGGCGAACGGGTCACGTCCGGCCCAGAGGCTCTTGAACGGTTCAGCCAGCATCAACTTCATTTAAGCGTGCTCCGCCAGAATCACATCGGCCGCGTACTGCGGCATGCTATAGAGGTCGGCCGTTTCGGCGTAGGCCAGACCATTGCGGCTCCAGGCCGCCCTTGCTTGAGGGTCGTTCAACATGCCGGTCAGGTACTGCGTCAGCTGCGCCTGATCGAACGGTTCGTCCAGCACCAGGCCAGCATCGGCCTCGGCAATGTAATGGGCGTACCCGCACACCGCGCTCACCAGCACCGGCAAGCCAGCCACCAGCGCTTCGAGCAGCACGGTGCCGGTATTTTCGTTGTACGCCGGGTGGATCAACAGATCGGCCCCCAGCAGGAAACGCGGGATATCACTGCGCCCCTTGAGGAACGTGACGTTGTCGCCCAGCCCCAATGTCGCACTCTGCATCTGGAATAATTTGGGGTCATCCTGGCCAATTACAAACAGCCGGGTGCGTTTCCTCAACTCGGCAGGCAATGCTGCCAATGCCTTGAGGCTGCGGTCCACGCCCTTGGTCTTGAACCCGGAGCCGATCTGCACCAGCAGCAGCTCCTCATCCTTGAGATTGAATTCAGCACGGAACCCTGCACGAATTTCATCGGCGTCGGCCGGTCGGCGACGGTCCTGGGCGATACCCGGTGGCAGCAGGTGGAAACGCTCCAGCGGCGTGTCGTAATGCTTGATGAACAGCGGCTGCTGGACCTCGGAAATCATCAACACTTCGGTCTTGGCGTCCCTGGCGAACACCGCCCGCTCGTATTCGGCGAAGTGGCGATAGCGGCCCCAACGGCGATACAGCGAGTTGCGCAGGTTCTGCGCCTTGTCTTCGAAGCAGCCGTCGGCGGCGTAGTAGACGTCCAGGCCCGGCATCTTGTTGAAGCCGATCAGGCGGTCGACCGGACGCTTGGTCAGGTCCGCGTCCATCCAATCGCTAAGCTTCTCATTGCGTCGATGGTTGAAGAACGCCTTGACCGGCGCCACCAGCACTTCGAAACCCGGCGGCACGTCACCCTCCCAGATCAGCGTGTAGACGCGAATCTGATGGCCGCGCTGCTGACACTCCAGGGCGATTCGCATGAAATCGCGCTGCAAGCCGCCAAACGGAAAATATTTGTACAGGACAAATGCCAATTGCATCAGCGCAGCTCCTCAGCCATCAACAACGTGCTCAGTCGGCTGGCGACACGCTCGGGATTCAGACGCGTGAAGCACAGGGGCCACTCGCGTTTCAGGTCAAACTGACGGGCATCTTCAGCCGTCGGCTGATAAGTGCATTTCTTTTGCAGGCACGGCGCGCAGGGGAAGTCGCTGGCCATGTGAATCTGCACCTTGCCATAAGCGCCGGTCAGGCCCGGGTTGGTCGGGCCGAACAGCGACAACGTCGGCACGTCCAGCGCGGCAGCCAGATGACCAAGACCGGTGTCGACCGCCACGCAGGCTTGCGCGCCGGCCAGCACCTTGCCGACACCCGCCAGGTTCAGTCTTGGCAGCACTTCGGCGTGTTTAAAACCCGCAGCGATACGCTCGGCCCGGGCTTTCTCCGGGGCATTGCCCCAGGGCAACTTCACCCCGACGCCAAGGTAGCCAACCCGTTCGGTCAGCTCGCGCCAGTAGGCTTCGGGCCAGTGCTTGGTGTCCCAGGTGGTGCCGTGCAAAAACACCACGTAAGGATTCTTGCGCGGCAATTCCACCAGGCGCTCGATATTCAGTCCGTAGTCGCCCAGTCCTTTGGGCAAGTCATAACCCAACGCAATGGCGAACAACTGACGCACTCGCTCCACCGCGTGCTGCCCACGGGCAACGGCCAGACGTCGATCATAAAAGCGCGCAGCAATGGGCTCGCGTGCGGAGCTTTTATCGAGGCCGGCCACCGGAGCCTTGACGTAACGGGTCAGCCAGGCGCTTTTCAGCAAGCCCTGGGCATCGATCACCAAGTCATATTGGGTGGCGCGAACGCTTTGCTTGAAGCGCTTCCACTCACCGCTCTTGATGGTCTGCCAGATGTTTTTGCGCCAGCGACGGATCGCCACCGGAATCACCTTGCCCACCGCCGGATGCCAGGTCGGGATCTCGGCAAAGCCTTCTTCCACCACCCAGTCGAATTTGATGCCGGGAATCGCCCGCGCCGCATCGGTCAACGCCGGCAACGCGTGAATGACGTCGCCCAGCGAAGAAGTCTTGATCAACAGAACCCGCAAGCTATTTGACCTCGACCACAGTGCCTTGCAACCGCTGCAAGGCTTCGTTCACGGCCTGCGGCATAAGCTGGCGCAGGCAGTTGTAATGGCCGAAACGGCAGGTGCGATCGAAGCACGGGCTGCACTCGATGCCCAGGCGTACGATTTCCACGTGCTCGGCCAACGGTGGCGTGAAACCCGGCGACGTCGAACCGTAGACCGCGACCAGCGGGCGGTTCAGCGCGGCGGCGACGTGCATCAGGCCGGAATCGTTGGACACCACGGAATCTGCACAGGACATCAGGTCGATGGCTTCGGCCAGCGAGGTGCCACCGCTGAGGTTGACCGACTCTTCACGCAGACCTGGAATCAGCCGTGCGCGGATGTCTTCGCCCACGGCGTGATCATTTTTCGAACCGAACAGCCAGACTTGCCAGCCTTCACGGATCTTCGCTTCGGCGACCTTGGCGTAATGCTCGGACGGCCAGCGCTTGGACTCGCCGAACTCGGCACCAGGGCACAGGGCCAACACCGGACGGTCGAGGGTCAGACCGAATTTGGCCAGAGCCTCCTCGCGGGTGACCGGGTCGATCTGCAGCGTCGGGCGCGGATAGGGTTTTGGTAACTCGACGCCCGACTCATAAGCCAGGGCCATGAAGCGCTCGATCATCAGCGGATAACGATCTTTATCCAGCGCGCGCACGTCGTTGAGCAGGCCATAGCGAAACTCGCCACGCCAGCCCGTGCGTTTCGGGATACCCGCAAAGAATGGTACCAGCGCCGACTTCAGGGAATTGGGCAACAGGATCGCCTGGTCGTACTGGCCGGCCAGGGATTTGCCGATGCGCCGACGCGTAGCCAGTTCCAGAACACCGTGACCGAGCGGAAAGCTCAAGGCCTGGCGGACTTCGGGCATACGCTCAAGGATCGGCCGGCTCCACTCGGGGGCCAGCACGTCGATTTCGCATTGCGGGTGGCGTTGCTTCAAACACTGGAACAGTGTCTGCGCCATCACCATGTCACCGACCCAACTGGGCCCAACGATCAGAATTTTCATGTGGTTTCCATAAACGAACCGGGGAGGCCTACGCCTCCCCGCCTCGAAAATTCTACAGAACAACGCAAATCTACTGTAGGAGCGAGCTTGCTCGCGATGAACCTGAGAACTCCGCGGGGTGTCAGGCTCGCCGCGTTATCGTTAACGACCATCGCGAGCAAGCTCGCTCCTACAGGGGATATTGGCTTATCAAATATTCCGTTTCAGCTCAGCCCCAGCTCACGCCAGATCCGCATCACCTGCTGCCGCTCGTCTGCGAACTGGTCGCCCGGAATCACCCCGGGGTCTTTCTGCAAGGCCTGCCGGTGGGCGGCGGAACGGTATGCTTTATACACTTCACGCAACAGGCCGGCATCTTCGACGGGCATCAGCCCTTCATGCTCCAGCTCTTCCAGAATGCGAATATTATCCGTCCAGCGCAGCAATGGCGGGTGTGTTTCGGACCACGCCAGGGTCGCGTATTGCACCATAAATTCAATATCGACGATACCTCCGGCGTCCTGCTTGATATCGAACGGCGCAGTGGCTTCGAAGGCATTTGCCCCGGTGCCGGCCGCCGTGCTCTTGCTGCCGAGGTTGTCGCGCATCTTGGCGCGCATATCGCTGACCTCCTGGCGCAGGGTCGGCAAATCACGCGTCTTGCCCAATATCGCGGCGCGGACTTTCTCGAATGCCTGGCCGACATCCTGGCTGCCCACCAGCACTCGCGCCCGTACCAGAGCCTGGTGTTCCCAGGTCCAGGCTTCATTCTCCTGATAACGGGCAAACGCCCCCAGGGAACTCACCAGCAACCCTGATGCGCCGGACGGCCGCAGACGCATGTCCACTTCATACAACTGCCCGGAGTTGGTCTGCGCCGTCAGCAAGTGAATGATCCGTTGCCCCAGGCGGGTGAAAAATTGTGCGCCATCGATGGGTTTGGGTCCGTCGGTTTCAGCCTGCGGATCGCCATCGTGGATGAACACCAGGTCCAGGTCCGAACCATGCCCGAGTTCCAGACCGCCAACTTTCCCATAACCGACAATGATGAAGCCGGGATCGCACAAGGTGCCATCGGTGCGCAGCGGCGTGCCGTACTTGGCCACGGTCTGGCGCCAGGCCAGTGCCAGCACTTGTTCCAGGATCGCTTCGGCGAGCCAGGTCAGGTAATCGCTGACTTTCATCAGCGGCAGGCTGCCGGCGATTTCCGAGGCGGCCACCCGCAAGCGGTGCGCCAGTTTGAAGTGACGCAGGGCCTCCATTTGCTGTTCGAGGTCGTCCTCGGGAATCCGCGTCAGGCGCTCGCGCAACTCGGCCGCCAGCTCTGGCGCCAGTGGCGGCTTGAACAAGCGGCCTTCGTTGAGCAGTTCATCGAGCAGCAGCGGAAAACGGGTGATTTGCTCGGCGATCCACGGGCTCGCCGCGCACAGGGTCAGCAAGCGTCGTAGCGCACCGGGGTTCTCGGTCAACAACACCAGGTACGCAGAACGACGGGCCACGGCTTCAACCAGCGGCAGCACCCGTTCCAGCACCAGGTCCGGATTGTCGTGTTCCACGGCCTGCGCCAGCAAACGCGGAATAAAAGCATCGAGGCGTTCGCGCCCCAGACGCTGCATCGCCCTCAATTGTGGGCTGCTGCGCAAGCTGGCCAGGGCTTTCAAGGCTTTTTGGGCATCCTTGAAACCACCCTCCTCCAGTTGGCGGCAAGCCGCCTCATCGTCCTGAGCCTCTTCCCACAGCGGCAACCACTCACCGCCGACTACCACTTCGCTTTCGGCGCCCTGCTCTTCGTCAGGATCGGCGATCACCTGCCCGAAGTGCCAGGCTACGCGGCCGCGCCAATACATCAATTGTTCGTGGAAGGCCGTCCAGTTGGCGAAACCCAGCATAAAGGCAATACGCGCCTGATCCTGCTCGCCATCGGGCAACATTTGCGTCTGGCGGTCGGCAATCGCCTGAATCGCGTGCTCGGTGTAACGCAGGAATTCATAACCTTCACGCAGCTCGCCGATCACGGCCGGCGGCAGGTAACCCTGACCTTCCAGCGTGCTCAGCACCTTTAATAGCGGGCGTTGCTGCAAGCTCAAATCGCGGCCGCCGTGAATCAGCTGGAACGCCTGGGCAATGAACTCGACTTCACGAATACCGCCGGAACCGAGCTTGATGTTGTCGGCCATGCCCTTGCGCCGTACTTCCTGCTGGATCAGCTGCTTCATGGTGCGCAGGGCTTCGATGGCCGAGAAGTCCAGGTAGCGCCGGTAAACGAACGGTCGCAGCATCTCCTGCAGTTGCGCCCCGGCCACTTGATCGCCGGCCACCACCCGCGACTTGATCATCGCGTAGCGTTCCCAGTCGCGGCCCTGGTCCTGGTAATACTGTTCCAACGCGTTGAAGCTCAGCACCAGAGCGCCGGACGAACCGTAAGGTCGCAAGCGCATGTCAACGCGAAATACAAAGCCGTCGACGGTCATCGGGTCCAGGGCCTTGATCAGCCGCTGGCCCAGACGAATGAAGAACTCCTGGTTATCCAGCGCGCGTTTCACACCGACGGTTTCGCCACCCTCGGGGTAGGCAAAAATAAGATCGATGTCCGAGGACAGGTTCAGTTCCACGGCGCCGAGCTTGCCCATGCCGAGAATAACCATCTGCTGCGGCTCGCCGCTGCGTCGACCGGTCGGCACGCCGAACTGCTGGCAATGCCTTGTGTACAACCACTGGTAAGCCTGGTCGATGCTGGCATCGGCCATATCCGAGAGGTCGCGGCAGGTCTGGACCAGGTCAGCCTGACGGGTCAGGTCGCGCCAGATGATCCGCACCTGATGGCGTGCACGCTGACGGCGCAAGGCGCGGGCAAGCTGATCATCGGTCTCGGCCACGCTCACGGCGGTGGCAATCTGCGCGCACAACTCACCGGGAGCGAAGCGGCGGTCCAGTTCGCCGGACTGCACCAGCTCCAGCAACATCAAAGGGTCACGAACACACTGTTCAATCACGAAATCGCTGGCGGCGGTGACGCGGGCAAATTGTGCCCAGCGTTCCGGCGTCCAGGTGGACAGCCCGCGGTCATCGTCCAGGGCGGCGACGGCAGCGCGGAACGACTGCTCGGCGCGGGTGACCAACGGCAGGAGAATGGCGGGCAGTTCGGCAAGCGAAGGGAGGCTCATGGTCTATCCTTGATCGGCGTACAACGGACTGCATGTAGTGATTTTCGAAAACCCACTACCTGAGGGACTGTCGAACAAAAGTTAGAAATAGCTGAAATTTCTTTAATTTTGGCAGCCAGCATCAAGCTATTACCTTTTGTAGTTGGAAAAAGACCAACCTTAACGATTATTCTCACAACGCAGCCGGGGGCCACAAGCCGCTCATCTGTAGTTTTACTACTCGTATATACATTAGACAGGCTGAAATGCCGGAAGATTTGTAGTAAAACTACACGCCGCCGGAACAACCTGTCGGCAATCCAAGAATTCATAACGTCTGCCCACAAGGCCAGTCGCTAACTCAGGCAACCGATTCTGGTAGCCTTTCCGCCCTGGAGCAAGCCATGCAAGACCTCGATCCCGTCGAAACCCAGGAATGGCTGGACGCCCTGGAATCGGTTCTCGACAAAGAAGGCGAAGACCGTGCTCACTATCTGATGACCCGTATGGGTGAACTCGCGACCCGCAGCGGTTCGCAGTTGCCTTACGCCATCACCACGCCTTACCGCAACACGATCCCCGTTACCCACGAAGCACGCATGCCTGGCGACCTGTTCATGGAACGCCGCATTCGCTCGCTGGTACGCTGGAACGCGATGGCCATGGTAATGCGTACGAACCTGAAAGATTCCGACCTCGGCGGTCACATCTCCAGCTTCGCTTCCAGTGCGACCCTGTATGACATCGGCTTCAACTACTTCTTCCAGGCCCCGACCGACGAACACGGCGGCGACCTGATCTACTTCCAGGGCCACACCTCGCCAGGCGTTTACGCCCGCGCATTCATGGAAGGCCGCATTACCGAAGACCAGATGAACAACTTCCGTCAGGAAGTCGATGGTCAAGGCCTGTCGTCCTACCCGCACCCTTGGCTGATGCCTGACTTCTGGCAGTTCCCGACCGTATCCATGGGTCTGGGCCCGATCCAGGCGATCTACCAGGCACGCTTCATGAAGTACCTGGAACACCGTGGCTTCATCCAGCCGGGCAAACAGAAAGTCTGGTGCTTCCTGGGCGACGGCGAGTGCGACGAGCCGGAATCCCTGGGCGCAATCTCCCTGGCCGGCCGCGAGAAGCTGGACAACCTGATCTTCGTCATCAACTGCAACCTGCAGCGCCTCGACGGCCCGGTTCGCGGCAACGGCAAGATCATCCAGGAACTCGAAGGCGTGTTCCGCGGTGCCCAGTGGAACGTGACCAAAGTCATCTGGGGCCGTTTCTGGGACCCACTGCTGGCCAAGGACGTCGACGGCATCCTGCAACGCCGCATGGACGAAGTCATCGACGGCGAGTACCAGAACTACAAAGCCAAAGACGGCGCGTTCGTGCGTGAACACTTCTTCAACACGCCTGAACTCAAGGCAATGGTCGAAGACCTGTCCGACGACGAGATCTGGAAGCTCAACCGTGGCGGCCACGACCCGTACAAGGTCTACGCGGCGTACCACGAAGCGGTCAACCACAAAGAACAACCGACCGTCATCCTGGCCAAGACCATCAAGGGTTATGGCACCGGTGCCGGCGAAGCGAAAAACACCGCGCACAACACCAAGAAGGTCGATGTCGAAAGCCTGAAGCTGTTCCGCGATCGTTTCGACATCCCGGTCAAGGACGATGAACTGGAACACCTGCCATTCTTCAAACCGGAAGAAGGCAGCGCCGAAGCCCGTTACCTGAGCGAGCGTCGTACCGCACTGGGCGGCTTCGTGCCTCAGCGTCGCGCCAAGAGCTTCAACATCCCGACTCCGCCACTGGACACCCTCAAGGCGATCCTGGACGGCTCGGGCGATCGTGAAATCTCCACCACCATGGCCTTCGTGCGGATCCTCGCGCAACTGGTCAAGGACAAGGAAATCGGTCCGCGCATCGTGCCGATCATCCCGGACGAAGCCCGTACCTTCGGTATGGAAGGCATGTTCCGTCAGTTGGGCATCTACTCCTCCGTCGGCCAGCTCTACGAGCCAGTCGATAAAGACCAGGTGATGTTCTACAAGGAAGACCAGAAAGGCCAGATCCTCGAGGAAGGCATCAACGAAGCGGGCGCCATGAGCTCCTTCATCGCTGCCGGTACTTCGTACTCCAGCCACAACCAGCCGATGCTGCCGTTCTACATCTTCTACTCGATGTTCGGCTTCCAGCGTATCGGCGACCTCGCCTGGGCCGCTGGCGACAGCCGCACCCGTGGCTTCCTGATCGGCGGCACCGCCGGCCGTACCACCCTGAACGGTGAAGGCCTGCAACACGAAGACGGTCACAGCCACCTGCTGGCCGCGACCATCCCGAACTGCCGCACCTACGATCCAACCTACGGCTACGAGCTGGCGGTGATCATTCAGGACGGCATGAAGAAGATGACCGAAGAGCAACAGGACGTCTTCTACTACATCACCGTGATGAACGAGTCGTACCAGCAGCCAGCCATGCCGGCCGGTGCCGAAGAAGGCATCAAGAAAGGCATGTACCTGCTCGAGGAAGACAACCGCGAAGCGGCGCACCACGTTCAGCTGATGGGCTCCGGCACCATCCTGCGTGAAGTCCGTGAAGCAGCGAAGATCCTGCGTGAAGAGTTCAACGTCGGCGCCGACGTGTGGAGCGTTACCAGCTTCAACGAACTGCGTCGCGACGGCCTGGCCGTTGAGCGCACCAACCGTCTGCACCCGGGCCAGAAGCCTAAGCTGAGCTACGTCGAAGAGTGCCTGAACGGCCGTAAAGGTCCGGTCATCGCCTCAACCGACTACATGAAACTGTTCGCCGAGCAGATCCGTCAGTGGGTACCGTCCAAGGAATTCAAAGTCCTGGGCACCGACGGTTTCGGCCGTAGCGACAGCCGCAAGAAACTGCGTCATTTCTTCGAAGTCGACCGTCATTTCGTGGTGTTGGCAGCCCTGGAAGCACTGGCTGACCGTGGCGACATCGAACCTAAAGTGGTGGCCGAGGCCATCGCCAAGTTCGGTATCAACCCGGAAAAACGCAACCCACTGGACTGCTGAGGAGAGATTTTGTGAGCGAACTCATTCGCGTACCTGACATCGGCAGCGGTGAAGGTGAAGTAATTGAACTGTTTGTGAAGGTCGGCGACCGTATCGAAGCCGACCAGAGCATCCTGACGCTGGAATCGGACAAGGCGAGCATGGAAGTGCCTGCGCCGAAGGCCGGTATCATCAAGAGCCTGAAAGTGAAGCTGGGCGATCGCCTGAAAGAAGGCGACGAACTGCTGGAGCTGGAAGTCGAAGGTGCCGCTGCTGCGGCTCCTGCGGCAGCCGCCAAGGCTGAAGCCAAACCGGCTGCTGCGCCTGCCGCCGCCCCTGCTCCTGCTGCGCCGGCTGCTGCCAGCGTTCAGCAGGTGCACGTGCCGGACATCGGTTCGTCGGGCAAGGCCCAGATCATCGAGATCCAGGTCAAGGTCGGCGACACCGTCGCGGCTGATCAATCGCTGATCACCCTGGAGTCCGACAAGGCGAGCATGGAAATCCCGTCGCCAGCCGCTGGCGTGGTCAAGGCCATCAGCGTCAAGCTCAACGACGAAGTCGGCACCGGCGACCTGATCCTGGATCTGGAAGTGGCGGGTGCTGCTGCACCGGCTGCTGCTCCGCCCCAGGCTGCCGCTCCTGCCGCCGCCGCGCCTGCTCCCGCAGCAGCTCCGGCTGCTCCAGTGGCCGACAGCGTTCAGGACATCCACGTTCCGGACATCGGTTCGTCGGGCAAAGCCAAGATCATCGAAGTCCTGGTCAAGGCCGGCGACACCGTTGCCGCCGACCAGTCGCTGATCACCCTGGAATCCGACAAGGCGAGCATGGAAATCCCGTCGCCTGCCGCTGGCGTGGTGGAAAGCGTTTCCATCAAGCTCGATGACGAAGTCGGTACTGGCGACCTGATCCTCAAGCTGAAAGTCAAAGGCGCCGCTCCAGCTGCTGCGGCACCTGCCGCTGCTGCTCCGAGCGCTCCGGCGCCAGCCGTTGCTGCACCTGCCGCCGCCGCACCTGTTGCTGCCCCGGTTGCTGCGCCAGCCAAGCCTGGCGCGAAAGTTCACGCCGGCCCTGCCGTGCGTCAACTGGCCCGTGAATTCGGCGTCGAGCTGAGCGCCGTTGGCGCCAGCGGTCCACACGGTCGCATCCTGAAGGAAGACGTGCAGGTTTACGTCAAGGCCATGATGCAGAAGGCCAAGGAAGCACCAGCCGCTGCTGCTGGCGCAACCGGTGGCGCGGGCATCCCGCCGATTCCGGTCGTGGACTTCAGCCGCTTCGGTGAAATCGAAGAAGTGCCGATGACCCGCCTGATGCAGGTCGGCGCCGCCAACCTGCACCGCAGCTGGCTGAACGTGCCGCACGTGACGCAATTCGACTCGGCGGATATCACCGAACTCGAAGCGTTCCGCGTTGCGCAGAAAGCCGTTGCAGAGAAGGCCGGCGTCAAGCTGACCATCCTGCCATTGCTGCTCAAGACCTGTGCGCACCTGCTCAAGGAGCTGCCGGACTTCAACAGCTCGCTGGCGCCAAGCGGCAAAGCGATCATCCGCAAGAAATACGTGAACATCGGCTTCGCCGTCGACACCCCGGATGGCCTGCTGGTACCGGTCATCAAGAACGTCGACCAGAAGAGCCTGCTGCAACTGGCGGCCGAAGCGGCTTCCCTGGCTGAAAAAGCCCGGACCAAGAAGCTTTCGTCGGACGAGATGCAAGGCGCCTGCTTCACCATTTCCAGCCTCGGCCACATTGGCGGCACCGGCTTCACGCCGATCGTCAACGCGCCGGAAGTGGCGATCCTCGGTGTTTCCAAGGCAACCATCCAGCCAGTCTGGGACGGCAAAGCCTTCCAGCCGAAACTGATGCTGCCGCTGTCGCTGTCCTATGATCACCGTGTGATCAACGGTGCCGCTGCGGCACGCTTCACCAAGCGTCTGAGCGACCTGCTGGGCGACATCCGCACCATGCTCCTGTAACACCGACCGGCCCTCCTTCACCGGAGGGCCAGTTGCGTTCCACGTTTCCGAGCGCCACGCTCGTACCTCAACCCCGCCAATTTGGCGGGGCTTTTTTTGCCTGAAGTTCTTGCTTAAAACGTCTTCCTACATTTGTGGCTGATATTGCCCACAACTCGAATCCATTTCTGCCAGATATTTTTTCGGGCCAAATAACTAGCCTTGATTGAAAGCCTGTTTATTACACCCGAAACAATCATCTAACCAATTCACAAGCAGCCGAATGGACTCAAACATGCTTAAACCAACTGTCGGCCCGATTATTGGCCACACCACAACTAATCACGCCCGTATTTTTTTGCGCGGCGAACATAAAACAAACACCTTGGTATTTGCCGGCATTCGCTACAGACGACAAGGCGAAGATCACTGGTCAAAGGGCAACTTTGCGAGACTAGACCCCGAGCGCGACATGTGCGAAGTCTTTGCACTGAACAACCTGTCCGCCGACTCCGACTATGAATACCAGGCCGGGTGGTTCAGCCCGATGAGCCTGGCTCACAGCGTCGACACGGTGAGGGAGTTGCCGCTGCAATGGCCGCAACAGGTTTACCGCCTGCGCACCCGCTCCAGTCAGTCCGGCCTGCCACGAGCCTATATTGTCGGTTCCTGCCGATACCTGCAGATGACCGCGGGCATCGCATTCGCCCCTCACCTGGGCGACACGATTTTCGCTTCGATTTCACGTTTGGTGGAGCAAGCCTCCCCGCCCGTCAGCGCTCTTTTGATGACGGGCGACCAGATTTATGTTGATGACTTGAACATCATTGCACCGGATCGGGAGTTCAAGGAAATCCTGCATAAATACCGTGTAGCGTTTTCGCAAACAAATATCGCCAGGCTAATGTCCAACCTGTCAACTTACATGATCCTTGATGACCATGAGATAGAAGACAACTGGCCAGCCAACAGAAGCAAGTCCGATGACTATTTATATGCAAACGCAATCAGGGCCTATGAGTTGTACCAAGCCAGCCATAGTCCCACCCATGAACTAAGCAGTGAAGGTCTGTTAAACAAACGACTGGACAAATACTGGTATCAATTTACCGAAGGCGATATCGAGTGGTTTGTTACCGACAGTAGAACCCGGCGCAATCTGTCAGCCACTGACCGACGCATTCTCGACGTAGCCCAGGAGCAGGCCTTGTGCAATTGGTTGATCCAAAGCCCGGCGCGGATCAAATTCGTGGTCACCAGTGTCATGCTCTACCCTGACCGCAAACGCCCGGATGGTGACGCCTGGCAGGCCTTCCCTGAACAACGGTTACGGTTGCTGGAAACCATTCGCACACACCGCATCAAGAATGTCTTCTTCATTTGCGGCGATATCCACGGTTCGCTGACCAGTCGGCTGACCCACAGCGAGGACGCAGACTTCGAGGTACACACCATTGTGTCGTCACCGCTGTGCAACAGCAGATTGCTGCCCTATGCCACGGCCGCCACGTTCGTTCTCGATCAACCCCTGCTCCGCACTGCCGCCGGCGACTATCGTCATGTGCTGACCAGCAACGTGATCAGCCAGGATAATTTTGCACACCTGGTCGTCGAGGCGGGGCAGCTTCAGGTGAATTTCCACGACCGGGAGGGCAAGCTTTTGCAATCCATTGGCATCCCGATTCGCTGAACTGGAAACCGATCGCAGCCATTGGCAACACGTGCAAAACTGCGACTTTTCAGCGAACAAAATTACTTTTTGCCACCGACTGAAGAAATCCCGTCGCCTGCCGACATATTCTTATAGCACTTGGCCTTCATCTCTCTTGTCAGTCGGTGTCGCAATGATGCAACCTTGCCGCAGGCAACAGCAAAGAGGGCGAGAGCCCAGCGCGTTCAGCATATTCGAAGCGAGTTCCCCTCCATGAAAAGCCAACCCGATGCCGCCAGCCGTATGGTGGCCGAGGTAGTGACGCAGTTGCCTGTGCCCTCGCGGCTCGGCATGCTGCGTTTCGAACGGCTTAATGAACCCAGCTGGGCGCTGCTGTTTCTCGATCCCAATTGCGAACGCCAGTTCGGTCTGCCAGCCGTCGAGTTGTGTGCGCTGGTGGGCTCGCCCTACGCCAGCCTGATGGAGCCACAAGCGCGCTATCAACTGCACGACGCGGTCCAGCAGCAGCTGACTGAAAGCCCGCATTACCTGATCCGCTACACCCTGCACACCGCCTCGGGCTCCCTGAATCTGCTGGAGCTGGGCGAAGCCTACAAACAACACAATCGCCACTTGTTGCGCGGCTACCTGTTGGTCATTGACGGCCTGTTCGAGGACGACCCGCTGCAATCGGCGCTGGATCTGGAAACCCAGAACTCGCGCCTGCAAATTGCCCTGGAACTCAATCAACGTGCCCAGCAGGAGCAATTGCTGCATCTGGACCGGGCGCGTGCCCAACAGGACCTGATCCTGCTGCTCACCCGTCAACGCTACAGCAGCAACAATTCCTTGCAGGAAGCCGCCGAGCTAATCACCCGCAGCGCCTGCGACATTTACGAAATCGACTGCGCCAGCCTGTGGCACCTCGAAGGCTCGAGGCTGGTGCCGATCTCGGCCTATCACCGCGCGAATCAGGAATACCTGCTGCCGCAGCCAATCGACGTCAGCGTTTTCCCCGATTACCTCGACGCCTTGCACACCGGCCGCGCCATTGACGCCCATAACGCCATGCGCGATCCACGCACCCGGGAGATGGCCGAAAGCCTGCGCCCGCGCGACGTTAACGCAATGCTCGACGCCAGTATCCGCGTCGATGGCCAGGTGGTCGGCGTTTTGTGCCTGGAGCAGACCGGTGCGACCCGCGCCTGGCAGTCGGATGAAATCGCCTTCGCCGGAGAACTGGCGGACCAGTTTGCCCAGGTCATCAGCAACCACAACCGGCGGACCGCCACCAGCGCCCTGCACCTGTTCCAGCGTGCGGTCGAACAAAGTGCCAACGCCTTTCTGCTGGTCAACTGCAATGGCGTGGTGGAATACGTCAACCCGAGCTTCACCGCGATCACCCAATATTCCACCGAAGAAGTGCACGGCCAGTGCCTGTCAGAACTACCAGCCCTGGAGAATCTCAGCGAACTGCTGTTCGATGCGCCTTCGGCGCTGGCCAAGAACAACAGTTGGCAGGGCGAATTCAAGAGCCGCCGGAAAAACCTCGAACCCTATTGGGGCCAGTTGTCGATCTCCAAGGTATACGGCGACAACCGCGAACTGACCCACTACATCGGCATCTACGAAGACATCACCCAGACCAAGCTCGCTCAGCAACGTATCGAACGCCTGGCCTACACCGACAACCTGACCAATCTCGGCAACCGCCCGGCCTTCATTCGCAACCTCGATGAACGCTTCGCCCGGGACAGCGATGCGCCAATCAGCCTGTTGCTGGTGGACATCGATAACTTCAAGCGGATCAATGACAGCCTTGGCCACCAGACTGGCGACAAGCTGCTGATCAGCCTCGCCCGGCGCCTGCGCAACAGCCTGGTTCCGAGCGGCAGCCTGGCGCGATTCGCCAGTAATGAATTCGCCGTGTTGCTGGACAACAGCGACCTCACGGCGGGCCAGCAAGTGGCCAACCAGTTGCTGGCGACCCTCGACAAACCGATGTTCGTCGACAACCAGTTGATCAGCGTCACCGGCTCCGTGGGCCTGGCCTGCGCGCCACTGCACGGACGCGACCCGCAAACCCTGATGCGCAATGCCGGGTTGGCGCTGCACAAGGCCAAGGCCAATGGCAAACACCAGGTGCAAGTGTTCACCGAAGCGCTCAACGCCGAGGCCAGCTACAAGTTGTTCGTCGAGAACAACCTGCGCCGTGCCCTGACCCAGAACGAGCTCGACGTGTTCTATCAACCCAAGCTGTGCCTGCGCAGCGGTCGCCTGCTGGGCATGGAAGCACTGCTGCGATGGGACCATCCGGAAAAGGGCATGATCCGCCCGGATCAGTTCATCAGCGTCGCCGAAGAAACCGGGATGATCATTCCGATCGGCAAATGGATCGCCCGCCAGGCCTGCCGCATGAGCAAAGCGCTGACCGCCGCCGGCCTGGGCAACCTGCAAGTGGCGATCAACCTGTCGCCCAAGCAGTTTTCCGATCCGGACCTGGTGGCCTCCATAGCCAACATCCTCAAGGAAGAAGCCCTTCCAGCTCATTTGCTGGAGCTGGAGCTGACCGAAGGCCTGCTGCTGGAAGCCACCGAAGACACCCACTTGCAACTCGACCAACTCAAGCGCCTGGGCCTGACCCTGGCCATGGACGACTTCGGCACCGGTTACTCGTCGCTCAGTTACTTGAAAAAATTCCCCATCGACATCATCAAGATCGACCGAAGCTTCATCCACGAAATCCCGGACAACCAGGACGACATGGAAATCACCTCCGCGGTGATCGCCATGGCCCACAACCTGAAACTCAAGGTCGTGGCTGAAGGCATCGAAACCGCCGAGCAATTGTCGTTCCTGCGCCGTCACCGCTGCGACGTCGGCCAAGGCTATCTGTTCGATCGTCCGATCCCGGGCAATGAGCTGATCGAAAAGCTCAAGCGCTACCCCCGTGGCCCCATCGCCTGACAGACACAGAACCTGCGAGCCTGTTCGCGAAGAGGCTATCGAAATCGCTACAAAATCCCGTCCTTACCACTTTCGTTGAGCTGCATCAAAAGACCGACTCGTTAGGCACCTTACCATTGGACATCGAACATTTTTAACGTCCTCTGGAGCCCCCCATGAACAAGTCCATGCTCAGCGCTTCGCTGGTTGCCTTCGCGCTCGCAGCCCCGCTCGCCCAAGCCTTCGAGGCCGGCGATATTCTCATTCGTGCTGGTGCAATCACCGTCAACCCCGAGTCTGACAGCTCCAGCGTCAAGGTCGATCAAGGTCCTCTGGCGGGTGCCGACCTGGGTGGCAAGGCGACCATGAGCAGCGACACGCAACTGGGCCTGAACTTCGCCTACATGCTCACCAACCACGTGGGTATCGAGCTGCTGGCGGCCACACCGTTCGAACATGACGTGAAACTCAAGGGCACGGCTCTGAGCGCAGCCAACGGCAAACTCGGCACCCTCAAGCAGCTGCCGCCGACCTTGAGCCTGGTGTACTACCCGCTGGATCCGAAGTCGGCCTTCCAGCCGTACGTCGGCGGCGGCATCAACTACACGTATATCTATGACGAACACGTTGGCAGCCAAGCGCAATCCGCCGGTTTCAGCAACTTCAAGGCGGAAAATTCCTGGGGTCTGGCGTGGCAGGTCGGTGCTGACTACATGCTGACCGACAACATCATGATCAACGCCCAGGTGCGCTACATCGACATCGATACCCGTGCCACCGTCGAGAACAACTCGATTGCACCGGGCACCCGGGCACGAGTGGACGTCGATGTAGATCCGTTTATCTACATGGTGGGTTTGGGTTACAAGTTCTAAGCGACATTGCTGACAGAATGTTCACGTGGTGGTGAACCTGGCTGTTGTGGCGAGGGAGCTTGCTCCCGCTGGGTTGCGAAGCAGCCCCAGACCAGGCAGAAGCGGTGACTCAGAAAAACCGCATTGACTGGATTGACGACTGCTACGCAGTCGAGCGGGAGCAAGCTCCCTCGCCACAGGAATTGCACAAGTTGTAAGTAAATTCCGGCCACAAAAAAGGCGCCCTTCATGGGCGCCTTTTTTGTGGCCGCAAGAACCTCAGCGCCCCAGCAACCGCGCCAGCCCCACACGCATCGGCGTCTGCTCTGCGGTGGTGAAGCGTTCCAACAGACGCCGGTTGTTCGCCCGGGAGTGACGAATATCACCGGAACGCGCCGGGCCGTAGCTCACCGGTGGCAGCTTGCCGACCACGGCTTCCAGCGCTTCGAGCATTTGCTTGAGGGTCGTCGCCTGGTTCCAGCCAACGTTGACCGCACCGACTTCAACCCGGGGCTTTTCGATGGCCTGTACCAGCAAGTCGACCAGGTCTTCGACGTAGACAAAATCCCGGGTCTGCTCGCCATCGCCGAACACGGTGATCGGCAAGCCCTTTAGTGCGCGCTCGCTGAAAATGCTGATCACCCCGGAGTACGGCGAGGACGGATCCTGGCGCGGGCCGAAGATGTTGAAAAAGCGGAAAATCACCGGCTCCAGCCCATGCTGGCGGCGGTAGAAATCGAAGTAGTGCTCACCGGCCAGTTTGTCCGCTGCATACGGCGTCAGCGGCGCCTTGGGCGTGTCTTCGTCGATCGACTCACCTTCGCCATTGTTGCCATACACTGCCGCGCTGGAGGCGAACAGCACGCGTTTGACCCCGGTCTGGCGCATCGCTTCGCAGACGTTCAACGTGCCGATGAAGTTGCTTTGGTGCGTGCGCACCGGATCGTCCACCGAGGCCTGCACAGAAGCCACGGCGGCCAGGTGCGCCACGGCGCTGCAACCGGCCATCGCCTGGACGACCAAGGCCGCATCGGCCACGTCGCCGACGATCAGTTCGACCCTGGGATTGTCCAGCGGCACATTGCTGCGCTTGCCGGTGGACAGGTCATCGAGAATCCGCACCGCATGGCCCTTGGCAAGCAGGGCGTCTGTCAGGTGCGAACCAATGAAACCGGCACCGCCGGTGATCAAAACGGGACCGTCAGCCATGGCGATAGAACCTGTCCAGTAGACCGGGAAGCGCCGCACGCCAGGCGCGCGGTTTGATCCCGAAGGTGTGCAGAATTTTTTTGCAAGCCAATACCGCGTGCTGCGGTTCTTCGGCAGCATCCGGACGCGCGGCGTGAGCCTGGGCGGTCGGGGCCTCAATGGCCAGCGGATGCAGGCTGCGGGCTTCGGTCAGAATCGCCTGCCCCAGCGCCAGCGGCGTGGTCGCCTCATGCCCTGCGTAGTGGTAGGTGCCCCACAGCGGCGCGGCACAATCGAGTTGCTTGAGCACTGAAATGATCACGCGGGCGGCATCGTCGACCGGCGTCGGATTGCCGCGCCGGTCGTCGGCCATCAGCAATTCTTCAGGTTGTTCGGCACGGGCAAGGAAGCGGCCAAGGGTGCCATCCGGACTGTCGTCCAGCAGCCAGCCGAAACGCAACAGCACGTGTTGCGGGCAGGTGGCGCGAACGCTTTGTTCGATTCGCCACAACGCCTGACCGCGCAGGCCCAGTGGCACCGGTTCGTCTTTTTCGCTGTAGGCCGTGGCACGGGAGCCGTCGAACACTCGATAGCTGGAAGGTTGCAGCAGAACGATGTTGTGGTGCTGGCACAGTTCCGCCAGACGCTCGATCGCACGCTCCTGGCTGGCCAGACGCTGTTCGCTCACCGCCTCCGCCTGAAACCAGTCGAAGTAATAGGCAAGGTTGATCAATGCATCGGGACGAGTGTCGTCGAGCAGTTGTGTCAGGCTCGCGGCATCCCAGCCGTTTTCGGGCGGGCGGGGTGCGAGGAAACCGATGTCTTCCTCCGCACCGAGGCGAATCAGCGCCTGCCCAAGGGCATTTCCGCCGCCCAGTAACATAAGGCGCATTCGCATAGAGTCAGCAGGCCCAGTCTGATTGAAACAATGGCGTTATCGACACCGCGCCCAGGCGATGTCGTTGGTAATTGCCGGAATCGTTGCATTTTGCGGGTTTAGTGCGCAACCGTCATCCGTAAAGTGTAGATGCCCTGGATTTGTGGTGCTGCCACTGGCCTCATCGCGAGCAAGCTCGCTCCTACAGCGGCCGGCGTACACAAACCCATTGTAGGAGCGAGCTTGCTCGCGAAGAGGCCCTGAAGGCCACCAGAGATCCCGAGCGGTACTTGCATCTTCAGCCCCCCACCCGCATAACTTGCTGCATGAACCTGCCCATCCCCGCAGACAGTGCCCTGAGCGGCTTTCACCCTGCCGTCAGTGCCTGGTTCAGCCACACGTTCCCGGCGGTCACCGCCGCCCAGGCCCGGGCGTGGCCGTTGATCCGCCAGCGCCGTTCGACCCTGGTCGCCGCGCCCACCGGCTCCGGCAAGACCCTCACCGCATTTCTCGCCGTCATCGACGATCTGGTGCACCGCGGCCTGGAAAACCCCGAAGGCTTGCCCGACGCCACCCTGGTCGTCTACGTCTCGCCACTCAAGGCGCTGTCCAACGACATCCGGATCAACCTGCAAAACCCGCTGGCCGGCATTACCGAGCAACTGCGCGTGATGGGCCTGCCGCAATTGCAGATCACCACCGCCGTGCGCACCGGCGACACACCGCAAAAAGACCGCTCGGCGATGCGCAAGACGGCGCCGCATATTCTGGTGACCACGCCGGAGTCCCTGTACGTGCTGCTCGGATCTGATTCCGGCCGGCAGATGCTCGGCACCACGCAAACGGTAATCGTCGACGAGATCCACGCCATGGCCGCCAGCAAACGCGGCAGTCACTTGGCCCTGAGCCTTGAACGCCTGCAAGCACTCTGCCCGGAGCCGCTGCTGCGCATCGGTCTGTCGGCCACGCAAAAGCCCATCGAAGCCGTCTCGCGCTTCCTTGTCGGTCGCGACCGCCCGTGCGAAATCATCGACATCGGCCACGCCCGCCCCCGCGACCTGGATATCGAAGTGCCGCCCGTGCCGCTATCGGCGGTGATGGCCAATGATGTCTGGGAACTGGTCTACGACCGCCTCGCCGCCCTCGCCCGGGAACACCGGACCACGCTGATTTTCGTCAACACCCGACGCCTGGCCGAACGTCTGAGCCGGCACCTGAGCGAACGCCTGGGCAAGGATGCCGTGGCGGCCCACCACGGCAGCCTGGCCAAGGAGTTTCGCCTGGACGCCGAGCAGCGACTCAAGCGCGGCGACCTGCAGGTGCTGATCGCCACGGCGTCGCTGGAACTGGGGATCGACATCGGCGACGTCGACCTGGTGTGCCAGATCGCCTCGCCGCGTTCGATTGCCGGGTTTCTGCAGCGGGTCGGCCGTTCAGGGCACCAGGTCGGCGGCACGCCCAAGGGCCGTTTGTTCGCCACCACCCGCGACGACCTGATCGAATGTGCCGCGCTGCTCGACTGCGTGCGCCGGGGCGAACTCGATACCTTGTTGATCCCGCAAGCGCCGCTGGACGTGCTGGCGCAGCAGATCATCGCCGAGGTCAGTTGTCAGGAATGGCCGGAGCAAGCGCTGCTGGAGATGCTGCGTCGCGCCTCGCCCTACGCCGCACTCGACGACAAACACTACCAGGCGCTGCTGCACATGCTCGCCGAGGGCTACAACGGGCGTCAGGGCATCCGTAGCGCCTACCTGCACCGCGACGCCGTGAGCCGCACCCTGCGCGGTCGCCGTGGCGCAAAACTGACAGCGGTGACCAGTGGCGGGACCATTCCTGACAACGCCGACTACAGCGTGCTGCTGGAGCCTCAAGGGCTGAACATCGGCAGCGTCAACGAAGACTTCGCGGTGGAAAGCATTGCCGGGGATGTCTTCCAGTTGGGCAATACGTCCTATCGGATCTTGCGCGTGGAAACCGGCAAAGTCCGGGTCGAGGATGCCCAGGGGCAGCCGCCGACCATTCCGTTCTGGCTCGGGGAAGCGCCGGGGCGCAGCGCCGAATTGTCCTCGGCGGTGGCGCGCTTGCAGGCCCGACTCGACGAACTGCTGAGTGCCGCACCTGGCAACTTGCAACCCGCGCTCGACTGGCTGACCGGCACCCTGGGCCTGAACCTCGGCAGCGCCGGACAACTGGTGGATTACCTGGCCCGCGCGCGGCAAACACTGGGTGCCCTGCCATCCCAGGAAACGCTGTTGATGGAGCGTTTTTTCGACGAGTCCGGCGGCACCCAACTGGTCATCCACACGCCGTTCGGCAGCCGCATCAACCGCGCCTGGGGCCTGGCCCTGCGCAAGCGTTTCTGTCGCACCTTCAACTTCGAATTGCAGGCCGCCGCCAGCGAAGACGCCATTGTGCTGTCGCTGTCCACCAGCCACAGTTTTGAGCTGGAGGATGTCTGGCGCTACCTGCACAGCAACAGTGCCGAACACATCCTGATTCAAGCCGTGCTCGACGCGCCGCTGTTCGGCGTGCGCTGGCGCTGGAATGCCGGGGTCGCCCTGGCGCTGCCGCGCTACAGCGGCGGGCGCAAAGTCCCGCCGCAGATCCAGCGAATGAAAAGCGAAGACCTGATCGCCAGCGTGTTTCCCGACCAGATCGCCTGCGTGGAAAACCTCGCCGGCGAACGGGAAATTCCTGACCATCCGCTGGTAGAGCAGACCCTCGACGATTGCCTGCACGAAGCCATGGACACTGAAGGCTGGCTGGCCCTGTTACGGCGCATGGAACGCGGCGACATTCGCCTGATCAGCCGCGATTTGCCGGCGCCATCGCCGCTGGCGGCGGAGATTCTCAGTGCCCGGCCCTATACCTTTCTCGACGACGCGCCGCTGGAGGAGCGACGCACCCAAGCGGTACTCAATCGCCGCTGGAGCGATCCGCAATCCACCGACGACCTCGGTGCGCTGGACGCCGAGGCGATTGCCGCCGTGCGCGACGAAGCCTGGCCGGCGCCCTCCGGCGTCGATGAAATGCACGAAGCATTGATGAGCCTGGCTTGCATCACCGATGCCGAGGCCGGTGCCAATCGGCAATGGCCCGATTGGCTCACAATCCTGGCCGACAGCGGACGCGCGAGCCGTCTGCAGATCAACGCCGGGCAATCGTTGTGGCTGGCGCTAGAGCGCCTGACCTGCCTGCGGGCGATTTATCCACAGGCCGAATTGACGCCACCGCTGCAAGCGCTGCCGGACTTCGACGAGGTCTGGGAACCCGACAATGCCATCCTCGAACTGATTCGCGCGCGGCTCAGTGCCTTCGGACCTCTTGCACTCGATCGCATTGCCGAACCGCTCGGCTTGCCCGCTACACAAGTGAATCAAGCGCTGGCGCAACTGGAGCGTGAAGGCTACGTGCTGCGCGGTCGCTTCACCCCGGGCACCACCCGGGAAGAATGGTGCGAGCGGCATTTGCTGGCGCGGATTCACCGCTACACGGTCAAGCGCCTGCGTCGGGAGATCGAACCGGTAGCGTTGCAGGATTTCATGCGATTCCTGTTCGACTGGCAGCATGTATCGAGCGCAAGCCAGGGTCAGGGCGCCGCGGTACTGCCAGCCGTCGTCGCGCAATTCGAAGGCTACCCCGCCGCCGCTTCAGCTTGGGACAGCGACATCCTGCCGGCGCGGATCAAGGACTACTCGGCGACCTGGCTGGATGAGTTGTGCCGCAGCGGCAGACTGGTGTGGACGCGTCTGACTGCGCACAACAAAAGCGCCAGCAGCGCGCTGCGCAGTACGCCGATTGTGTTGCTGCCGCGTAACCGGGTCGGCCTCTGGAGCGGCTTGACCGAACAGACGCCGGTCAGCGAACTGTCGCCGAAAACGCAAAAGGTCCACGCCGCCCTCAGCCAGCATGGCGCGCTGTTTTTCGACGAGCTGATCCATGAGGCCCATCTGCTGCGTTCGGAGCTGGAAATCGCCCTGCAGGAACTGGTGGGCGCCGGGTTGGTGAATGCCGACAGCTTCGCCGGATTGCGCGCACTGATCACTCCGGTCAGCAAGCGCCAGCCGCGCAACAGTCGGCGCGGGCGCGGGGCGTTTATCGGTGGCATGGACGATGCCGGGCGCTGGGCTCTGTTGCGACGCGCACCTGCCGCGCCCGCGGTGGAAAACCAGCGTCCCGCACCGATGCCGGCCGAAACCCTTGAACACATCGCCATGACCTTGTTGCGTCGCTATGGCGTGGTGTTCTGGCGCCTGTTGGAACGTGAGGCGGACTGGCTGCCGAGCTGGCGTGAACTGCTGCGCACTTTCCATCGCCTGGAGGCACGGGGCGAGATTCGTGGCGGGCGATTTGTCAGCGGCCTGGCAGGCGAGCAATTCGCCCTGCCCGAGGCGATTCCATTGCTGCGCGAGATCCGGCGTCGGCCCCATGACGGCAGCCTGGTCGCGGTGTGTGGGGTCGATCCGCTGAACCTCGCCGGCACGCTATTGCCCGGTGTAAAAGTCCCGGCGCTGGCGAGCAATCGGCTGGTGTATCGCGATGGTTTGCCGGTGGCTGCCGAGATTGCCGGCAAGCAACAGTTCTGGGTTGAGCTGGATCAGCAGATGGGCGCCGAAATACATAAAAAACTGATTCAACACAGTTATCCGTAGGAGCTGGCTTGCCAGCGAAGAGGCCGTCAGGTTCAACATCGATGGTGCCTGACCATGCGCCTTCGCTGGCAAGCCAGCTCCTACGGGGGTGTTGCTATTGGGAGCGAGGCTGATCCGGCATCAACACCGCAGCATGCCCGGGCTCGCTCTCCAGCGGCGCTTCGACCGGATGCCGCGGCACCAGCGCCTGCTGTGGATAAGTCTGCGCGAAGCTCACCCACGGGCAGTTATCCACAAGTTTTTTCAAACGCTGGTTGAAAGCCCGGCTCACCGTGTATTGACCACCGGACACCGTGCGGAATTGCGCGGTCAGCACCACCCCGTTGAGGTCCATCCTGTCGACGCCAAACACATCCAGCGGACCTTGCAGGTTGTAGCGCAGGAACGGGTCGTTGCTGATGGAACGCCCGGTCTCGCGGATCAGTTCGATGGCCTTGTCGACATCGGTGTCGTAGGTGAATTGCACGGAAAAAAACGCATAGGCGAATTGCCGCGACTGGTTGGTCACGGCCTTGATCTGCCCAAATGGCACCGAGTGCACGAAGCCCTTGCCGTCGCGCAGGCGCAAGGTGCGGATGGTCAGGCCTTCGACCGTGCCGGCATGTCCGGAATCGAGCACTACCCAGTCGCCGATGGACAGGGTGTCTTCGATGATGATGAACAGCCCGGTAATCACGTCCTGCACCAATTGCTGGGAGCCGAATCCGATTGCCAGGCCGACGACCCCGGCACCTGCCAGGAACGGTGCGACGTTGATCCCCAGGTTGGCCATGGTGGTGATCGCGCAAATCACCACCAGGATGATTTTGATCGCGTTGCGCAGCAGCGGCAGGATGGTTTTCACCCGCGTACTCGGCTGGCGCGCCGAGCGCTTGTTGGTGGGAGGTTTCAGAGCCTCCTGAATCGCCGTGTCGAGCACCACCCAGACCATCCAGGTCACCAGAAGGATCAAACCGATGTGACTCAGGGAGTCACTGATCACCCGGCCCACGGCATTGCTCACCGCGAATTCGAACAGCGACACGCCCCAGATCCGCCCGAGGACATCAACGAACACAATGGCCATGCCAATGCGCAGCAAGGCGTGGGACAGATTGAGAAAGCGTTCCTTGTAGGCGCTGCTGCGGCGCAGGTCCGCTTCGCTGCGCGCCTTGAACAGATGGTGTAGCGTGGTGCTGAGAAACACCGTGGCAATCAGCAACACCGTGGTGAACAAGGCACTTCGCAGTACTCTCTGGTTGTCTGCTCCGGCGCCGATCAGGTTGATGATCGAAACCAGCACCATCAACAGAATCGGCCAGTACCAGAGCCCGGAAAATATCCGCAAGGTTTCATGCAATGCCGGCTGGCCGAGGCGCTGAGCCAGCGGCAGGATGCGGATCACATGGGCGACCGGGCGGCGCATGCGGATCACCAGCAAGCCGAAGGATATCGACGCGGCCAAACCGGTGAACACGGCGATGCTGCTGGTGAGATTGCTGCCCAGTTGATGGGCGATCTGCGGGCTGGTCAGGGCATCGCTCAAGGCCACCAGAAAACCGATACCGAATAACGGCCGGGGACTCTTCTCGCGAATGATCTGCACTGCCCGCCGTTTGTGGCCGGCATTGAACACCACCACCAGCGACAGCACCAATGACGCGGAAAATATCCCTGCGCTAGCGGCATACGCCAGGCACAGCGCCAGCACCCGACCCGCCGATACCGGCAAAAACTGGCTGGCATAAATCGTCAGGGGCAGGCTGACCACCGCCGCAAGGGTATAGGGCAATACGTAGCCGAGCAGGGCCTGGCCACGCTCGCGGCTGAGCAGCAGGCGATGCTCGCACAGGCGTTTGGCCAACAATCGCCCGAGCAGCCAAAGACAGGCAAACACGGCTGCCCACACACAGGTCAGCAGCAGAAAATCACCGGCGACGCTCCAGGGCGAACGGACCGAAGGCTGATTGACCAACTGATCCACTTCATCGGCCGCAAGGTCGACACGCAGGCGCCAGACGTCGACGAGATTTTGGTCCAGATCAAGCTTGGTCTGGACCTCGTCGATGCTTGAGCTGATGGCCCCCAGTAATCCGCCTTGCACCAGCGGTTCGGGGTGCGCCAGCGGTGTCGCGGGGGCCGGCAGCCCCGGTATCGCGGCGGCTTCCAGTTGTTCGCTGCCCAGCAACAGCAACGCGCCCAGCAGTATCGCGGTCTTGAGCCTGATCAAAGCACCCACTCCTTTGGCTGTGTCTGTAAGGAACTGATCGAGAAATGCCGGGCAAGTTCGGACATTGCCTCTGAATAGGCGGACAGAGACGCCTTATGTGGCGAGGGGGCTTGCCCCCGTTCGACTGCGAAGCAGTCGTAAACCCATTGCATGCGGTGCATCAGATGAATCCGAGCGGTAGGTTTTGGGGGTGCTTCGCACCCCAACGGGGGCAAGCCCCCTCGCCACAAATATGCATCCGCCCTCGCGATATTTGATTTGCGCGCAAATATCAAATGTCCGTACGGGGTGTTTTTCTCGATCGGTTCGACCATCGCCACCAGTCTAGTGCCGAAGGAAAAAGCCGCCAGCGCGATCGCCATCATGTTCACCGACCTGACCGTGGCGCTGGCATTGACCGCCTGGAGTGGACGTCTTGGTCGCCTCGGCCCGGTCTATGCCGAACCGGTTGAGGGCTTTCCCTCAACCATAGAATCTCCCACATTGAATCTGTTGTGATGTGATAACTGTGTACCGTCCGTAGCCCCATCGAAACTTTCGTCGCCGCCCCAGAGTCATTCAAGGACAGGGCCGTCAGGCGGGAGGCGACATGACAGCGAATCACACCGATATTCCCGCACACTCAAACGCAACCGAGATGCGGGTACAAGGTTCGTCCGTCACTTGTCGTTTCACGGTACTGACGGTGAACACTCACAAAGGGTTCACTGCACTCAACCGGCGTTTCATTCTGCCGGAACTGCGTGAAGCAGTGCGCAGTGTGTCTGCCGATGTAGTGTTTTTGCAGGAGGTCCACGGCACCCACGAACAGCACCCCAAGCGCTACACCAATTGGCCGGCGATGCCGCAATACGAATTCCTCGCCGACACCCTTTGGCCGCAGTTCGCCTATGGACGCAATGCGGTGTATCCGACGGGCGATCACGGCAATGCGCTGTTGTCGAAATTCCAGATCATCCACCACGACAACCTCGACGTGTCCATCAGTGGCCACGAGAACCGCGGGCTCTTGCACTGCGTGTTGCGCATGCCTGGAGACGGTCAGGAGCTGCATGCGATTTGCGTGCACCTGGGGCTGCGAGAGAGCCACCGCACGGCGCAACTGAAGTTGCTCGCCCAACGCCTGGACGCCCTGCCCGACGACGCCCCGGTGATCGTCGCCGGGGACTTCAACGACTGGCGCCAGCGCGCCGATGCGTTTCTCAAGCCTTGCGGCCTGCATGAAGTCTTCGCCGCGCAGCATGGCAAACCGGCGCGCAGTTTCCCCGCGCGCTTGCCGGCATTGCGCCTGGACCGCATCTACGTGCGCAACCTCAACGCCAGCCATCCGCAGGTGCTGTCCACCCGGCCCTGGTCACACCTTTCCGACCACGCCCCGCTGTCGGTGGAGATCGAGCTATGAGCAGCCGGTCGATGGAAAAAAACACGCTGGAACACATCCCCGCTCCGCCCCCCCACGAGTCGACAGCGGTCGATGTCGAATACGGCTGGCAAGGCGGCAATCGGGTCGAGTTGCTGGAAAATGGCGAGGCGTACTTTCCCCGGGTGTTTGCAGCCCTGCGCCGGGCGCAACGTGAAATCCTGCTGGAAACCTTCATTCTGTTCGAGGACAAGGTCGGCAATGAGCTGCAACAGATCCTGATCGAAGCCGCTCAACGTGGCGTGCGCACCATCGTCAGCCTCGACGGTTTTGGTTGCGGCGAGCTGAGTACCGGATTCCTCACCGCGCTGACTGCGGCCGGCGTACACCTGCAGATATTCGACCCGGCACCGAAACGCCTGGGCATCCGCACCAACTGGTTCCGGCGCCTGCACCGCAAGATCGTGGTGGTGGATGGCAGCGTCGCGTTTGTCGGCGGGATCAACTTTTCGGCCGATCATCTAGCCGACTTCGGCCCCGAAGCCAAACAGGATTATTCAGTAGAGATTCAGGGTCCGGCGGTGGCCGATATCCATCACTTCGCTTTGCTGCAATGCGGTCGCCCGTTGCACGCCAAATACTGGTGGCAACGCCATCGGCAGCGGCGTTCGGAACTGGCCTTGAGCGATCACGATGGCCAGGTACGGCTGGTGTACCGCGACAACGGGGAACACCCGACCGACATCGAAGAGGTTTATCGCCAGGTGTTGCGTCAGGCACAACGCCGGGTGGTGATCGCCAACGCCTACTTCTTTCCCGGTTTCCGCTTGCTGCGCGAGATCCGCAACGCGGCCCGCCGAGGCGTGGATGTGCGGCTGATCCTGCAGGGCCAGCCAGACATGCGGGTGGCCAGGCTCGCCGCGCGCATGACCTATGACTATCTGCTCAAGTCCGGCGTAAAGATCTACGAATATTGCGACCGCCCGATGCACGGCAAGGTCGCCCTGGTGGACGAGGACTGGAGCACCGTCGGCTCCAGCAACCTCGACCCATTGAGCCTGTCGTTGAATCTGGAAGCCAACGTGCTGATCCGCGACCAGGCCTTCAATCGTCATCTGTTCGATCGCCTGGAAGACCTCAGCGATAACCATTGCAAAGCCATGCCTCCCGACGTCGCACCACGGGGGCGTGTCTGGCACATGACCATCGGCTTTCTGGTGTTTCACTTCCTGCGGCATTTTCCGGCGTGGGCCGGTTGGTTGCCGGCGCATAAATCTCGCCTGAAACCCTTTCCCCCGCCAACCGGGAGTGCTGACCGTGAACCGCGCTGAGACCCATTCGGCCTCTCCCGGCAAAAGCGGCGGCAAGTCCCATTGGCGTCGCTGGAAACGACCGCTGACGATGCTGTTTTTCCTGATGCTGATCGTACTGTTCAGCACGCTCGCCCAGCGTATCGAGTGGAACGAAGTGTTCGATAACCTGGCCGATTTCAAGGTGCGCACGCTGATCATTGCGTCGGGGCTTACCTTGGTGAGTTATCTGGTGTACGCCTGCTTCGACCTGATCGGCCGCACCTACATCCGCCAGAACCTGACGTGGAAACAGATCCTGCCCGTGGGAATCATCAGCTACGCCTTCAACCTGAGCCTGAGCGCCTGGGTCGGCGGCATCGCCATGCGTTACCGGTTGTATTCGCGGCTCGGGGTGAGCAAGGGCAACATCGCGAAAATCCTTGGCCTGAGCCTGGCGACCAACTGGTTCGGCTACATGATAATTGCCGGCGCGGTGTTCGGCAGCGGGCTGGTGCACATGCCACCGGGCTGGAAACTCAGCAGTGGCGCGCTGCAAGGCGTGGGGGTTTTGTTGTTGCTGCTGAGCACCGGGTACCTGGCGGCGTGTCGGTTTGCCAAACGTCGGGAGTGGGCGACTCGCGGCGTGGAGATTGATCTGCCGTCGCTGCGCATGGCAGTGCTGCAACTGGGCCTGGGTGCATTGAACTGGTCGCTGATGGCGGCGGTGATTTTCACCTTGTTGCCAGGCAAACCGGATTATCCACTGGTGCTGGGCGTGCTGTTGATCAGCGCCATCGCCGGAGTCATCACCCACATCCCGGCCGGGCTCGGCGTGCTCGAGGCGGTGTTCGTGGCACTGCTGCAACATGAGGTTTCACGAGGCAGTCTGGTAGCGGGACTGCTGGCCTATCGGGCGATTTATTTCATTTTGCCGCTGTTGATTACTGTGGTGATGTATTTGCTGGTGGAGGCCAAGGCCAAGGCGTTGCGGATCGAGAAAAAACCCAAATAATTTGTGGTGTTTCCAACACCACAAATCTCAAGATGATTGAATGATGCTCAACCGCTCCCCCACCACCATCTCGGTAATCCAGTCCACAAGGATCGAGGTGTAGGCCTGCTGGGAAACCGGGTCGCTCAAGGCATGGTCGGCACCATCGATGATGCGGTGGGTCAGTGAATGCGTCTGCTGGCAAGCTGCCCGATAGCTCATGATCGTCGCGTGGGGCACGTACTCGTCGGTCTCGGACTGCACCAGCAGGACATCCCCGGTGAATTGCGAACAGGCATGCAAGGCGCGGTTACTGTCGGCACGTACCAGGGTAGCTCGGTAATCACGCAGATCCAGTTTGTCCAGATCGCGTTTCGGTGTGTGCCATTGCTCGTCGCGATACAACGCTGGTACCCGTAGCGCCAGCCAGCGCACCGGCCTGAGCGAGGTGAGAATCGAGGCCAGATACCCCCCGTAACTGGTGCCGACCACAGCAATCGCCGACGTATCGAGAGCCGGGTGCGCGAGCAACCGGTCATAGGCTGCCAGCAGGTCGCGCAGGTTGTCTTCGCGGGTCACCCGGGACAATGGAATGCCGGTGCCGCCGGTGTGTCCGCGCAGGTCGAACGTCAGGCAGACACAGCCCAACCCGGCGATGCCCTTGGCGCGTTCCAGATCCCGCTCCTGACTGCCGCCCCAACCGTGCACAAAGAGCACGCCGGGAACTTTCGATTTGGGGCTCAGAAAAGTCCCGCTCATCTGTTCGTCGTCGATGTCGATCTGAATGGATTCACTTCTAGCCGTCATAGGATTTGACCGTTACGTACTTGAGGAGAAATTCACTGCTTTGCGCCGACCCGCGGTACACCTCGATGGCGTCTGCCGGCAGCGGCTGATCGCTGTAGGTTTCCACCGAAGACACACGAATCGCGCACATCCCGGGGTCGTTGATGAAACTCTGCAACGCCGCCACCTCGGCGCTGCTGGCACCGCCCATGCGCCAGGACTGTTCGAGCACACCACTGCGCTGTTTGCCGTCGCTATCGATGCCCTGAGCGATGTCGTAGTTGCGCCGCGACGCATAGAAACGCGGATAGGCTTCATCCGCCGCGCTGTCGAACACCTGCGCTTGCTTGATAGCCACCCGCACATCATCGGCCAGGTCCAGCTTCAGTAAGTCGACGTAGCTACCCTGCACCACCAACAGGTTCGAGCCGCCATATACCTCTTCGCCCCTTGCGTCCTTGGTCAAGTATTGTTCACCACAGTAACTCAGCACCTTGTCGCCGATGAAACTCTGACCGACGCTGTGGGTGATCACTTGATCCAGGTCCTGCTCCAATACTACGCCTTGCGTGAACAGCGTCCTGGCTTCGGGCCGGTCGAGGATTTCGTCGAACCGGTCGAGGCTGTCGATCACTTCCTGACCCCGCCCGGCGCAGGCGTGAATCGGTTTGAGACGGATCGGGCCGGTATAGAGCAGATGCTTCGCCGCTGGCCGTGCATCCTCCAGCGAGAACACGCTGAGACCGTCGAGCACGACACTGCGCACCCGCTCGGAAAACAAAGGCGTCCAACCTTGCGGTGCATGAGCATGGTGGTTGAGCAATCCATGACTGATGGCTTTGGTGCAGATGAAGTCGTGGTCGACATAACCGCCCCACAAATCCTCCGGCCCCTTGACCCCCAGTCGCCGGGCAGCCGCTGCGCCCACCAGGGTCTGGGTTGGCAACAGGTAGAGATCCCGCCCGTCATGCCGTTGCGGGTCGTAACTGCCGCCATACCGGAGCCCCAGTATCTGCGCCAGCCAGCGGGCCAGCGCACGGTTGGTTTCGACTTCATGCAGTGGCGCGTCGGCGAGCACCGAATGGGCGACCACCAGTTTCTTGCGGTTTGTTGGGGTCATGCATCCCCCTTCAATCGACGCTTGATGAATGTAGCTGAAGGGCTGCAGAGATCAGGCCAAGGCTCTGTGCGAAAAAAGGGATTTTAAATCAGCCCGTTGCGCAAAATGTGATGGCATGAGGCCTGTTCTATTCTGCACGACGCCCTTCGGGATTCCCGCATTTTGCCCGACTCCAGCCTACACACCCAACCCTGTGGGGATCGGCGGTGATGCGACTACCGCGCAACTGATCCAGGGCTCACCCCAAACCGCGTCCGATAGTCACTCGGCGCCAGCCCGGTGATTTTCTTGAATGTCGCGCGAAACGCGCCGGGGTCCTGGTAACCCACGGTCCAGGCGATGTGGTCGATGCTGCCGTTGGTGAACTCGAGCATTTCCCGGGCCTTGCCGACTCGCAGGTGCTGGCAGTATTCGGTGGGTTTGAGCCCGGTAGCCGCGCGGAATCTTCGCAGGAAGGTGCGCTCCTCCAGACCTGCCTTCTCGGCCATCGCCGCCAGCGATACATCGGTCGCCCCGGTACTCTGCAGCCAGTGTTGCACCTTGAGGATCGCCACATCGCCATGGCTGAGAATCGGCGCAAAATTACTGCCGCACTCGCTGGCGCTGTCGCTGTGCTCCACCACCAGAAAACGTGCGGTCTGGGTGGCAATGCTCGGTCCCAGCAACCGGTTGACCAGGCGCAACCCCAGTTCGGACCAGGCCATCAGCCCGGCGGTGGTAATCAGATCGCCATCATCGACAATCGGTGTGTCGGCCTTGAGCCTGATCGCCGGGTAACGTTCGGCAAAGGTTTTGGTCGAAGTCCAGTGGGTGGTGGCGCTACGGCCGTCGAGCAGACCGCTTTCAGCCAACAGGATCGAGCCCACGCAAACCCCGCCCAGTGTCGCGCCGCTGGAATGTTGCTCGCGCAACCAGCGGATCAATCCCTGTGGCGCCTGGCCTTCGGAAAAACCGCCGATCGACGGCGGAATCAACACGGCCACCAGGGTGCGCTCCGGGCCGGGATGGCTGTCGAAGACCCGAACCGGCGGCTGATCACCCTCGACCTGCCAATGACTGACCCGCAGCAGCGGCAACTGCGCAGACTGATGCTCGGTGGCGATCCGGTTGGCCACCCCGAACAGGTCGGTCAAGCCATGCACCGCCGCCATCTGCGCGCCGGGATAGATCAGCACACCGAGTTCGGCGATTGCCCTTTGTGCATCCATTGTCAGTTTTGCCCCTCTTATTGTCGGTGCGGCCAATCCCCGAACCGCCTGCCAGCGCCAATACTTCATTCCACACCAACACACACTTCGAGGAAACAGTCATGGCCAAGCAAGCGCTCATCGTAGTCGATATCCAGAACGACTACTTCCCCCAAGGCAAGTGGCCGCTGGTCGGTGCTGACGCCGCCGCAGACAACGCCGCACGCCTGATCAAGGCCTTCCGCGACGCCGGTGATTCGGTGGTGCACATTCGCCACGAATTCACCTCCGAAGAGGCACCGTTTTTCACCCCGAACTCCGAAGGCGCCAAGCTGCACCCAAAAGTGCTCAACCGTGCCGACGAGCCGGTGGTGCTCAAGCACTTCGTGAACTCGTTCCGTGAAACCGAACTGAAATCGATCCTCGACGAGCAAGGCATCAAGGAACTGGTGGTCGTGGGCAGCATGAGCCACATGTGCGTCGACGGCATCACCCGTGCGGCGGCGGACTTCGGCTATAAGGTGACCGTGATCCACGACGCCTGCGCGACCCGTGACCTGGAGTTCAATGGCGTGACGGTTCCGGCGGCGCAGGTTCATGCGGCGTTCATGGCAGCCCTGGCGTTTGCGTATGCCAGCGTGGTGTCGACCAACGATTTCCTCGCGGCCTGAGCCTGCGATTAAATTCCACCGCCCATAAAAAACCCGCACTTCGCCTGGAAGTGCGGGTTTTGTGTTTCAGCTTGAAGCTTGCGGCTCTGCTAGAACGGAATATCGTCATCAAAGCTGTCGAAATCCGGAGCCGGTTGCGGCGCAGCCTGTTGAGGGGCTGGACGCTGTGGCTGCTGTTGCGGAGCAGGACGCTGTGCCTGTTGGCGCGGAGCGGATTGCTGGTAGTTGTTACCACCGCCCTGACCCTGCTGGTCGCCCTGTGGACGGCCGCCCAGCAGTTGCATGGTGCCTTGCATGTCGACCACGATTTCGGTGGTGTAACGCTTGATACCGTCTTTTTCCCACTCGCGGGTCTGCAGCTTGCCTTCGATGTACACCTGCGAACCTTTACGCAGGTATTCGCCAGCGATTTCCGCAACTTTGCCGAACATCGACACACGGTGCCATTCGGTTTTTTCGACTTTCTGACCGGTTTGCTTGTCGGTCCACTGTTCGCTGGTCGCCAGACTCAAGTTGGTCACGGCGTTACCATTGGGCAGGTAACGAACTTCAGGATCCTGGCCGCAAGTGCCGACCAATATGACTTTGTTAACCCCACGGGCCATTACGTTCTCCTAGGCTACGCACGCTGCCCCGGCCGGGTTGTTCACCAGGCTTTCAAGGGTGGTGCGATCCAATAGTTCGGTGTCCAATTTGATGTAAATAGCCGCTTCATCAGCGACTATCACTGCATCTGTTACCCCTACGACCGCCTTCAGGCGCTCGACCAGACCCGCTTCGCGGATCGCCTCAGGCGACAACGGCAAGCGCAGGCTTGTCACGTAGGGAGGTTCTCGCATGGTAACAGCAAAGGCCAACCAGAGGGCAGCCAGACCGGCGCATCCAAGGAACACAACCGACAGACCGCCATGCTGGAACAGCCAGCCGCCAAGAATGCCACCCAATGCCGAGCCCAGGAATTGGCTGGTGGAGTAAACCCCCATCGCCGTACCCTTGCCGCCCGCCGGTGAAACCTTGCTGATCAGCGATGGCAACGAAGCTTCCAGCAGATTGAACGCGGTGAAGAACACCACCGTACCGATCACCAGAGCCCGCAAGCTATCGCCGAACTGCCAGAAGAATAGCTCAGTGAGCATCAGCGTCACGACGGCGCCGAGTAAAACTCGTTTCATTTTGCGTTTCTTCTCGCCGTAGATAATGAAAGGGATCATGGCGAAGAAAGAGATCAGCAGCGCGGTCAGGTACACCCACCAGTGCTGCTCTTTGGGCAGCCCGGCCTTCTCGACCAGCGCCAGTGGCAAGGCGACGAAGCTGGACATCAACATTGCGTGCAAGACAAAAATGCCGAGGTCCAGGCGCAGCAGGTCCGGATGCTTGAGGGTCGGGATCAGCGCCTGACGCGCGACACCGGACTCTCGATGCTGCAACGGGCTGGTGGAGCGCGGCACCATGAACATCACGATCACGATGCCGAACAACGCCATGCCGCCCGTGGCAAGGAACAGCCCCGACAGCCCGAAGGCGCGGGTCAGCAGCGGGCCGACCACCATGGCTACCGCAAACGACAGGCCGATGGTCATGCCGATCATGGCCATGGCCTTGGTCCGGTGCTGCTCGCGGGTCAGGTCCGACAGCAGCGCCATGACCGCCGCGGAAATCGCCCCGGCGCCCTGCAGGATCCGCCCGGCAATCACCCCCCAGATCGAATCGGCATTGGCTGCCAACAGACTGCCGAGGGCAAACACGATCAAGCCCAGGTAAATCACCGGACGTCGACCGATGCGGTCGGAAATGAAACCGAACGGAATCTGGAAAATTGCCTGGGTCAGGCCATAAGCGCCGATCGCCAGGCCGATCAGGGCCGGCGTGGCTCCGGCCAGATCCATCCCATAGGTCGCCAGTACCGGCAACACCATGAACATGCCAAGCATACGGAAGGCGAACACCAGGGCCAGACCGCTTGCTGCGCGGGTCTCACTGCCACTCATGCGCTCGCTATGGGGATCGTGCATGGAAAAACCTCATGTGAACCGGCGGCGATTCTACCAGTCCCTTCGATTGGCAGGGTATATCGCGACGCTTTGACGCGCATTGCTGACACACTCTTCATGTAAGACTGTAGCTCTCTCGCTCGATAGTGTGCATCCATCCAGTATTTGGCCTTATACTCCTACGTTTTCGACGCCCGCCGAGCGAGGCCACCTTGGACAAGATCCTGATTCGTGGGGCTCGAACCCACAACCTGAAGAACATCGACCTGACCCTGCCACGGGACAAGCTGATCGTCATCACCGGCCTGTCTGGCTCCGGCAAGTCGTCCCTGGCTTTCGACACCCTGTACGCCGAAGGTCAGCGCCGCTACGTCGAATCGCTGTCGGCCTACGCCCGGCAGTTCCTGTCGATGATGGAAAAACCCGACGTCGACACCATCGAAGGCCTGTCGCCGGCGATCTCCATCGAACAGAAGTCCACCTCGCACAACCCGCGCTCGACGGTTGGCACCATTACCGAAATCTACGACTACCTGCGCCTGCTTTATGCTCGTGTGGGTATTCCGCGTTGCCCGGATCACGACATCCCGCTGGAAGCGCAGACCGTCAGCCAGATGGTCGACCTGGTCCTCGCCGAACCGGAGGGCAGCAAGCTGATGCTGTTGGCGCCGGTCATCCGCGAGCGCAAAGGCGAGCACCTGTCGGTTTTCGAAGAGCTGCGCGCGCAGGGCTTCGTACGTGCCCGGATCAACGGCAAGCTTTACGAGCTGGACGAAGCGCCCAAGCTCGACAAGCAGAAAAAACACTCTATCGATGTCGTGGTCGACCGTTTCAAGGTCCGCGCCGACCTGCAACAACGCCTGGCCGAATCCTTCGAGACCGCACTGAAACTGGCGGACGGTATCGCGCTGGTGGCGCCAATGGATGAAGAGCCGGGTGAAGAGATGATCTTCTCCGCACGCTTCGCCTGCCCGATCTGCGGCCACGCGATCAGCGAACTGGAACCCAAGCTGTTCTCCTTCAACAACCCGGCCGGCGCTTGCCCGACCTGCGATGGCTTGGGGGTAAAGCAGTTCTTCGACATCAAGCGCCTGGTCAACGGCGAACTGACCCTGGCCGAGGGAGCGATTCGTGGCTGGGACCGGCGCAACGTCTATTACTTCCAGATGCTCGGGTCACTGGCGGCCCACTATAAATTCAGCCTGGAAGTGCCATTCAACGAATTGGCCGCTGATCAGCAGAAAAATATCCTGCACGGCAGCGGCTCGCAAAACGTCGACTTCAAATACCTTAACGACCGTGGCGACATCGTCAAACGCTCGCATCCGTTCGAAGGCATCGTGCCGAACCTGGAGCGACGCTACCGCGAGACCGAATCGGCATCGGTGCGCGAAGAGCTGGCCAAGTTCCTCAGCACCCAGTCCTGCCCGGACTGCCGCGGCACCCGCCTGCGGCGTGAGGCGCGGCACGTATGGGTTGGCGAGAAAACCCTGCCGGCGGTAACCAACCTGCCGATCGGCGATGCGTCCGATTATTTTGGCGGGCTCAAGCTCACCGGCAGGCGTGGGGAAATTGCCGACAAGATCCTCAAGGAAATCCGCGAACGCCTGCAATTTCTGGTCAATGTCGGTCTCGACTATCTGTCGCTGGATCGCAGTGCGGACACCTTGTCCGGTGGTGAGGCTCAGCGTATTCGTCTGGCCAGCCAGATTGGTGCCGGCCTGGTGGGCGTCCTGTACATCCTCGACGAGCCCTCCATCGGCCTGCATCAGCGCGATAACGACCGGCTGCTGGGCACCCTCAAGCACCTGCGCGATATCGGCAACACGGTGATCGTGGTCGAGCACGACGAAGATGCCATTCGCCTGGCCGACTACGTGGTGGACATCGGCCCGGGCGCAGGTGTGCACGGCGGGCATATCGTCGCCGAAGGCACACCGGCCGAGGTCATGGCGCATCCGGACTCGCTGACGGGCAAATACCTGTCGGGCCGGGTGAAGATCGAAGTCCCGGCCAAACGCACACCGCGCAACAAGAAGCTGACGCTGGCGCTCAAGGGCGCGCGCGGCAACAACCTGCGCAATGTCGACCTGGAGATTCCGATTGGCCTGCTGACCTGCGTGACCGGCGTGTCCGGCTCCGGCAAGTCGACACTGATCAACAACACGCTGTTCCCTTTGAGCGCTACAGCGCTGAATGGCGCCACTACCCTTGAAGCGGCTGCGCACGACAGCATCAAGGGCCTGGAGCACCTGGACAAGGTCGTCGACATCGACCAGAGCCCTATCGGTCGCACACCACGCTCCAACCCGGCGACCTACACCGGGCTGTTTACACCGATCCGCGAGTTGTTCGCTGGCGTACCGGAGTCCCGCTCCCGTGGCTACGGGCCGGGGCGCTTCTCCTTCAACGTCAAGGGCGGGCGTTGCGAAGCCTGCCAGGGCGATGGCCTGATCAAGGTGGAGATGCACTTCCTGCCGGACATCTACGTGCCGTGCGACGTGTGCAAGAGCAAGCGCTACAACCGTGAAACCCTGGAGATCAAGTACAAGGGCAAGAGCATCCACGAAACCCTCGAGATGACCATCGAGGAAGCCCGGGAGTTCTTCGATGCCGTACCGGCCCTGGCGCGCAAGCTGCAAACGTTGATGGACGTCGGCCTGTCGTACATCAAGCTAGGGCAATCGGCGACCACGCTGTCCGGCGGTGAAGCCCAGCGGGTGAAACTCTCCCGCGAGCTGTCCAAGCGCGATACCGGCAAGACCCTGTACATCCTCGATGAACCGACCACCGGGCTGCACTTCGCGGATATCCAGCAACTGCTGGACGTGCTGCATCGCCTGCGCGACCACGGCAACACTGTGGTGGTCATCGAACACAACCTGGACGTGATCAAGACCGCTGACTGGCTGGTGGACCTGGGTCCGGAGGGTGGTTCCAAGGGCGGGCAGATCATTGCCGTCGGCACGCCAGAGGAAGTGTCCGAGATGAAGCAGTCTCACACCGGCTACTACCTCAAACCGCTGCTGGAGCGTGACAGGGCTTAACCTGGCCCCACGAAAAGCCCCTGTCACTTCATCGGTGACAGGGGCTTTTTTGTGTCTGCAGGAGCGAGCTTGCTCCGGGCGGCGTTCCAACGAAGGTCGTAAACGATAACGCAGCGCCTTCGGATTTTTCGCGAGCAAGCTCGCTCCTACAAAAGACGTTGGGGCTTCCCCTATGCAATCAGGCGTGGGATTGCAGGTAGTTCTCAAGTCCGATCAACTTGATCAGACCCAACTGCTTTTCGAGCCAGTAGGTGTGATCTTCTTCGGTGTCATGCAATTGAATCCGCAGCATTTCGCGGCTGACATAGTCCTTGTGCTGCTCGCAGAGCTGAATGCCTTTGCACAGCGCAGCACGGACCTTGTACTCCAGGCGCAAGTCCGCTTCGAGCATCTCTGTCACCGTGGTGCCGACATCGAGATCGTCCGCACGCATGCGCGGCGTGCCTTCGAGCATCAAAATACGGCGCATCAAGGCATCAGCGTGCCCGGCTTCCTCTTCCATCTCGTGGTTGATTCGCTCGTAGAGCTTGGTGAAACCCCAGTCCTCATACATCCGCGAGTGGACGAAATATTGATCACGCGCGGCCAGTTCGCCGGTCAGCAACGTGTTGAGGTAATCGATCACATCCGGGTGGCCTTGCATCGCCCTACATCTCCCTGCCTGAAAGTTGTAGTTTGAACCAACATACCCTTATCGTCACTCGCGAGACGCAATAAAAGCGAAGATATTCTGAGAAAACCAGCGGAAATAACGCAAAAAACCGCCCCAACGAGGGCGGTTCTGCTTCTCATTTAGACTTCGTTAAGCTGTACGTTGAGCAGCTTTGCGATTGCTTCTCCATACGCCGGGTCAGCCTTGTAGAAATGTTGCAGCTGGCGATCAACCACATCGCTCGACACACTCGTCATCGCACCGGCGATGTTACTGACCAGCAGTGATTTCTGATCTTCAGACATCAGGCGGAACAATGCGCCAGCGTGACTGTAGTAATCAGTATCTTCACGGTGGTCGTAACGATCGGCGGCACCACTGAGGGCCAACGCCGGCTCTGCATAACGAGGCGCTTGCTTCGGCGACTCGACGTAGCTGTTCGGCTCATAGTTCGGCGTCGCACCGCCATTGCTGCCGAAAGCCATCGAACCGTCGCGCTGGTAAGTGTTGACCGGACTGCGCGCAGCGTTGACTGGCAACTGCTGGTGATTGGTGCCGACACGGTAGCGATGAGCGTCCGCGTAGGCGAAGACCCGACCTTGCAGCATACGATCCGGCGACAGACCAACGCCTGGAACCATATTGCTGGGACCGAACGCAGCTTGCTCGACTTCCGCGAAGTAGTTCTGCGGATTGCGATTGAGCTCCAGTTCTCCGACCTCGATCAGTGGAAACTCTTTCTGCGACCAGGTCTTGGTGACATCAAAGGGGTTCTCGTAGTGCGCTGCGGCCTGAGCCTCGCTCATGATCTGAATGCACACGCGCCATTTCGGGAAATCACCCTGCTCGATGGCATTGAACAGGTCGCGTTGGGCGTAATCCGGATCGGTACCCGCCAGGCGCGCAGCCTCGGCAGGAGCAAGGTTCTTGATCCCCTGTTGGGTCTTGTAGTGCCACTTCACCCAGTGACGCTCACTTTGAGCGTTGATGAGGCTGTAAGTGTGGCTGCCGAAGCCGTGCATGTGGCGGTATCCATCCGGGATGCCACGGTCGGAGAACAGGATGGTGACCTGGTGCAGCGCCTCGGGCGAATGCGACCAGAAGTCCCACATCGCCTGGGCACTCTTCAGGTTGCTTTGCGGCAAACGCTTCTGGGTGTGGATGAAGTCCGGAAACTTCAGTGGATCACGAATGAAGAACACCGGGGTGTTGTTACCAACGATGTCCCAGTTGCCTTCCTCGGTGTAGAACTTCAAGGCAAAGCCGCGCGGATCGCGCTCGGTATCGGCCGAACCACGCTCACCGCCCACGGTGGAAAACCGCAGGAAAGTCGGGGTTTGCTTGCCGACCGCCTCAAACAGCTTTGCACTGGTGTATTGAGTGATATCGCGCGTCACGGTGAACGTACCGTAGGCACCCGAGCCTTTGGCGTGTACACGACGCTCAGGGATGTTTTCACGGTTGAAGTGGGCAAGCTTCTCGATCAGGTGAAAGTCGTCGAGCAGCAGCGGGCCACGAGGGCCGGCGGAACGGGAATTCTGGTTATCGGCAACAGGAGCGCCACTGGCGGTGGTAAGCGTTTTGTTTTGGCTCATGCGATCTTCCTTCCTCTGTCAGTCTTGAACTGCCGGCTATCGGCTGAGAGGGAGTATTGATCATCAATATGACAGCTACAAATTCATTAACTTGCAGACATCGATAGATAAAAACTAATGATCATCCCCATCACATAATGCCGATGCGGACGAAGGAGACGCTTGTACAAACGGCGCGTTTCTTACAGGCACAAAAAACCGGGCACTAGGCCCGGTTCCTTGTTTCAGACTGACGTCTTACTCGGCAGATACAGCTTCGCCAGCAGTAGCACGATCAACCAACTCGACGTACGCCATAGGCGCGTTGTCGCCAGCGCGGAAACCGCACTTGAGGATGCGCAGGTAGCCACCCTCACGGGTAGCGTAACGCTTGCCCAGGTCGTTGAAGAGCTTACCAACGATAGCTTTCGAACGAGTACGGTCGAAAGCCAGACGGCGGTTAGCAACGCTATCTGTCTTGGCCAAAGTGATCAGCGGCTCGGCAACGCGGCGCAGTTCTTTAGCTTTTGGCAGAGTAGTTTTGATCAGCTCGTGCTCGAACAGCGACACCGCCATGTTTTGGAACATGGCCTTGCGGTGCGAGCTGGTGCGGCTCAGGTGACGACCACTTTTACGATGACGCATGGTTCATTCCTTACCAAACACTACGTTCGGTGATTACGACGATCAGGCAGTCGCCTTGTCGTCCTTCTTAAGACTTGCAGGCGGCCAGTTGTCGAGGCGCATGCCGAGGGACAGACCGCGGGAGGCCAGAACGTCCTTGATTTCAGTCAAGGATTTCTTGCCCAGGTTCGGAGTCTTCAACAGCTCTACTTCGGTACGCTGAATCAGGTCGCCGATGTAGTAGATGTTTTCCGCCTTAAGGCAGTTAGCCGAACGTACAGTCAGTTCCAGATCGTCAACCGGGCGAAGCAGGATCGGATCGATCTCGTCTTCCTGCTCGACAACCACTGGCTCACTGTCACCCTTGAGGTCGACGAACGCAGCCAACTGCTGTTGCAGAATGGTTGCAGCACGGCGAATTGCCTCTTCAGGATCCAGGGTACCGTTGGTTTCCAGATCAATAACCAGCTTGTCCAGGTTAGTACGCTGCTCGACACGGGCGTTTTCCACCACGTATGCGATACGGCGAACCGGGCTGAACGAAGAGTCAAGCTGCAAGCGACCGATGCTGCGGCTTTCGTCTTCATCGCTCTGACGCGAGTCTGCCGGTTCATAACCACGACCACGAGCTACTACGAGCTTCATGTTCAGGGCGCCGTTAGACGCCAGGTTAGCGATTACGTGATCGGGATTAACGATCTCGACATCATGATCCAGCTGAATATCGGCAGCGGTAACCACCCCCGAACCCTTCTTCGACAAGGTCAGCGTAACTTCGTCACGACCGTGCAGCTTGATAGCCAGACCTTTAAGGTTCAACAGGATTTCAATGACGTCTTCCTGTACACCTTCGATGGCGCTGTACTCGTGGAGCACACCGTCAATCTCGGCCTCGACTACTGCACAGCCGGGCATTGAGGACAACAGGATGCGGCGCAGCGCGTTGCCCAGGGTATGGCCGAAACCACGCTCGAGAGGCTCGAGAGTGATCTTGGCGCGGGTTGGACTGACAACCTGCACATCAATGTGGCGGGGTGTCAGGAACTCATTTACCGAAATCTGCATGGATGCACCTATTTTCTAGCCCTTACTTGGAGTAGAGCTCGACAATCAGGCTTTCGTTGATGTCGGCGGACAGATCACTGCGAGCTGGAACGTTCTTGAAAACGCCCGACTTCTTCTCAGTGTCTACTTCTACCCATTCTACGCGGCCACGTTGGGCACACAGATCGAGAGCTTGGACAATGCGAAGTTGATTTTTTGCTTTCTCGCGAACAGCGACCACGTCACCAGCACGAACCTGGTAAGACGGAACGTTAACGGTCTGACCGTTTACGCTGATCGACTTGTGCGATACCAGCTGACGGGATTCGGCACGAGTCGAACCAAAGCCCATACGGTATACAACGTTGTCCAGACGGCATTCGAGCAGTTGCAGCAGGTTTTCACCGGTTGCACCTTTCTTGCCAGCAGCTTCTTTGTAGTAGCCGCTGAATTGACGCTCGAGAACGCCGTAGATACGACGGACCTTCTGCTTTTCACGCAGTTGGGTGCCGTAGTCGGACTGGCGACCGCGGCGTTGGCCGTGGATACCAGGTGCTGCTTCAATGTTGCACTTCGATTCGATCGCGCGCACGCCGCTCTTCAGGAAGAGATCGGTGCCTTCGCGACGAGCGAGTTTGCATTTTGGACCAATGTAACGAGCCATTCTTTACAATCTCCTGGATTACACGCGGCGCTTCTTCGGCGGACGGCACCCGTTGTGCGGGATTGGCGTCACGTCGGTGATGCTGGCGATCTTGTAGCCACAGCCGTTCAAAGCGCGGACTGCGGATTCACGACCTGGACCTGGACCTTTGACGTTGACGTCGAGGTTTTTCAGGCCATATTCCAGCGCAGCTTGACCAGCACGCTCAGCAGCTACTTGAGCAGCGAACGGGGTGGACTTGCGGGAACCGCGGAAACCCGAACCACCGGAGGTAGCCCAGGAAAGAGCGTTACCTTGACGGTCGGTGATGGTCACGATGGTGTTGTTAAAAGATGCATGGATGTGGGCGATGCCATCAACCACTGTCTTTTTAACTTTTTTACGAGGACGAGCAGCAGGTTTTGCCATGATTAAATTCCTGTCGATTCGCTGGGGCGATTACTTGCGGATCGGCTTACGCGGACCTTTACGGGTACGCGCGTTGGTCTTGGTACGCTGACCGCGCACTGGAAGACCGCGACGATGACGCAGACCGCGATAGCAACCGAGGTCCATCAAGCGCTTGATTTTCATGTTGATTTCGCGACGCAGGTCACCTTCAGTGGTGAACTTCGCCACTTCGCCACGCAGCTGTTCAATCTGCTCGTCGCTCAGATCCTTGATCTTTGCTGCTGGGTTTACCCCAGTCTCTGCACAAATTTTCTGTGCAGTAGTGCGACCAACACCATAGATGTAGGTCAGCGAGATAACAGTATGCTTGTTATCTGGAATGTTAACGCCTGCAATACGGGCCATTCAGTGGGACTCCAATTGACAGCTACCTACGCCCCGGAAGCCAAGAAATAGGGCGCGAGATAATATCGCTGTAATAACAAATAATCAACCCGGTAGCGCACTAGCTACCGGGCTTGAAGCACAATCACACTCAGCCTTGGCGCTGTTTGTGACGCGGTTCCGCGCTGCAAATTACTCGAACAACACCTTCGCGGCGAATAATCTTGCAGTTACGGCACAGCTTTTTCACCGATGCACGAACTTTCATCACCAACTCCTCGAACCTTATGGGTCAGCGCAGCATGCCGCTGCCGTAACCCTTCAGGTTGGCTTTCTTCATCAGGGATTCGTACTGGTGCGAAACGAGGTGCGATTGTACTTGGGACATGAAGTCCATCACAACCACGACGACGATCAGCAACGAGGTCCCGCCAAGGTAGAACGGTACGTTGGCTGCAACCACCAGGAACTGGGGCAACAGGCAGACGGCCGTCATGTAAAGAGCACCGAACATGGTCAAGCGAGTCAGAACGCCATCAATGTAGCGCGCAGACTGCTCACCTGGACGGATGCCCGGAATAAAGGCACCGGACTTCTTCAGGTTTTCCGCTACGTCTTTCGGATTGAACATCAACGCCGTATAGAAGAAGCAGAAGAAAATAATCCCTGCACTAAACAGCAGAATATTCAACGGCTGACCAGGAGCGATCGACTGCGAGATGTCCTGCAACCAGCCCATACCTTCAGACTGGCCGAACCAGGCACCCAACGAAGCCGGGAACAGCAAAATGCTGCTCGCGAAAATAGCCGGAATAACACCGGCCATGTTCACCTTCAGCGGCAAGTGGCTGGTCTGCGCGGCAAAAACCTTGCGGCCCTGCTGACGCTTGGCGTAGTGAACAGCAATACGACGCTGACCACGCTCAATGAACACCACGAAACCGATAATCGCTACTGCCAGCAAACCGATGGCAACCAGGGCGAAGATATTGATATCCCCCTGACGCGCAGACTCGAAAGACTGCCCGATCGCTCTCGGAAGACCGGCGACGATACCCGAAAAAATCAACATCGAGATACCGTTGCCAACACCACGCTCAGTAATCTGCTCACCCAGCCACATCATGAACATCGCACCAGCCACAAACGTGGATACCGCGACGAAATGGAAGCCAAAGTCACCAGTGAACGCAACGCCCTGCCCCGCCAGACCTATGGACATGCCAATGGCCTGGACGAGAGCGAGGACGACAGTGCCGTAGCGGGTGTACTGGCTGATCTTGCGACGGCCAGCTTCACCTTCCTTCTTCAACTGCTCCAGCTGCGGGCTGACGGCGGTCATCAGTTGCATGATGATCGATGCCGAAATGTACGGCATGATCCCCAGTGCAAAGATGCTCATCCGTTCCAGCGCGCCGCCGGAAAACATGTTGAACAAGCTAAGAATGGTCCCCTCATTCTGTCGAAACAGGTCCGCGAGTCGGTCCGGGTTGATACCTGGAACCGGGATGTGTGCGCCTATTCGGTAGACGATAATCGCCAGGAACAGAAAACGCAGACGAGCCCAGAGTTCAGACATACCGCCTTTGCCGAGCGCAGAGAGAGCACCTTGCTTAGCCATTTATTCCTCGAACTTGCCGCCAGCTGCTTCGATAGCCGCACGCGCACCTTTGGTGGCGCCGATTCCCTTGCCGATAGTGACAGCGCGAGTCACTTCACCGGACAGCATGATTTTCACACGCTGTACGTTGACGTTGATCACGTTGGCATCTTTCAGGGACTGCACGGTGACGATGTCGCCTTCCACTTTGGCCAGCTCGGACAGACGCACTTCTGCGCGGTCCATGGCTTTCAGGGAAACGAAACCGAACTTCGGCAGGCGACGATGCAGCGGCTGTTGACCGCCTTCAAAGCCTGGAGCAATGGTGCCACCGGAGCGGGAGGTCTGACCTTTGTGACCACGGCCACCAGTCTTACCCAAACCGCTACCGATACCACGGCCCGGACGATGCTTTTCGCGACGGGAACCCGGCGCTGGACTCAGATCATTGAGTTTCATCGATTAACCCTCGACACGCAGCATGTAGTAAGCCTTGTTGATCATCCCGCGATTCTCGGGAGTATCCAGGACTTCTACAGTGTGACCGATGCGACGCAGACCCAGACCCTTAACGCACAGTTTGTGGTTAGGGATGCGGCCGGTCATGCTTTTGATCAGCGTAACTTTTACGGTAGCCATGATCAGAAGATCTCCTTGACGCTTTTGCCACGCTTGGCGGCAATGGATTCAGGAGACTGCATTGCTTTCAAACCCTTGAAAGTGGCGTGAACCACGTTTACAGGGTTAGTCGAGCCGTAGCACTTGGCCAGAACGTTCTGAACGCCAGCAACTTCGAGGACAGCACGCATAGCGCCGCCAGCGATGATACCGGTACCTTCAGAAGCAGGCTGCATGTACACCTTCGAAGCGCCGTGAGCGGACTTCATTGCGTACTGCAGAGTGGTGCCGTTCAGATCAACCTGGATCATGTTGCGGCGAGCAGCTTCCATTGCCTTCTGGATCGCAGCAGGCACTTCACGCGACTTGCCACGGCCGAAGCCAACACGGCCTTTACCATCACCAACCACGGTCAACGCGGTGAAAGTGAAGATACGGCCGCCTTTAACGGTTTTGGCTACGCGGTTAACTTGAACCAGCTTCTCGATGTAGCCTTCGTCGCGCTTTTGGTCGTTATTTGACATAACTTAGAACTCCAGCCCAGCTTCACGAGCAGCATCAGCCAGCGCTTTAACGCGGCCGTGGTACTTGAAGCCAGAGCGGTCGAAAGCCACTTGCGAGACGCCAGCGGCCTTAGCACGCGTAGCGACCAGCTGGCCAACCTTTGTGGCCGCGTCGATGTTGCCAGTGGCACCATCACGCAGTTCTTTATCCAAAGTCGAGGCGCTTGCCAGGACTTTGTTGCCGTCGGCCGAAATGACCTGGGCGTAGATGTGCTGCGAAGAGCGGAACACGCAGAGACGCACGACTTCGAGTTCGTGCATTTTCAGGCGTGCTTTGCGAGCGCGACGCAGTCGAGTAACTTTTTTGTCGGTCATTTGCTATGCCCTACTTCTTCTTGGCTTCTTTACGACGGACGACTTCGTCCGCGTAGCGCACACCTTTGCCTTTGTACGGCTCTGGTGGACGGAAGTCGCGGATCTCGGCGGCCACTTGACCTACCAGCTGCTTGTCGATGCCCTTGATCAGGATATCGGTCTGGCTAGGAGTCTCAGCGGTGATGCCTTCCGGCAGTTCGTAATCCACTGGGTGCGAGAAGCCAAGAGCCAGGTTCAGCACTGTGCCTTTTGCTTGCGCTTTGTAACCAACACCGACCAGCTGGAGCTTGCGCTCGAAGCCTTGGCTTACGCCTTGGACCATGTTGTTTACCAACGCACGAGTGGTACCAGCCATTGCGCGAGTCTGTTGATCGCCATTGCGAGCAGCAAAACGCAGCTCACCGGCTTCTTCAACGATCTCAACGGACGAATGGATGTTCAGTTCAAGAGTGCCCTTGGCACCCTTCACCGAAAGCTGTTGGCCTGCGAATTTGACTTCGACACCGGCTGGCAGCTTAACGGGGTTCTTAGCGACGCGAGACATGCTTATCCCCCCTTAGAACACAGTGCAAAGAACTTCGCCGCCGACACCGGCAGCGCGCGCAGCACGATCAGTCATCACACCCTTGTTGGTGGAGACGATAGACACACCGAGACCGCCACGAACTTTTGGCAGATCATCGACGGACTTGTACTGACGCAGGCCTGGACGGCTAACGCGCTTCACTTCTTCGATAACCGGACGGCCTTCGAAGTACTTCAGCTCGATGGACAGCAGAGGTTTGATTTCGCTGCTGATCTGATAACCCGCAATGTAACCTTCGTCCTTCAGGACTTTGGCAACAGCTACCTTCAAAGTAGAAGATGGCATGCTTACGACGGACTTTTCAGCCATCTGGGCATTACGGATACGAGTTAGCATGTCCGCTAACGGGTCCTGCATACTCATGGGCTAGACGCTCCTAATACAAAAAAATTAGCCTTGCGGCTATTACGTGTCGCCGAGAATCTCCGGGCATGAAAAACACGGGCTCAGGCGAGCCGGGTATTCTAGACACACCCCGGAAATGAATCAAGCCCCAAAAGGGGCTTGATCCAGATTCAAGGCCACCGGTGGTCAGGATCTTGCGATCCTGGACACCGAGACTTTGACAGTACTTACCAGCTGGCTTTAACCAGACCCGGTACGTCACCACGCATGGCAGCTTCACGCAGCTTGTTACGGCCGAGGCCGAACTTGCGGTAAACGCCGTGTGGACGACCGGTCAGGCGGCAGCGGTTACGCATGCGCGAAGCGCTTGCGTCACGTGGCTGCTTCTGCAGGGCTACTGTAGCTTCCCAACGCGCTTCTGGACTTGCGTTCAGATCAACGATGATAGCTTTCAGTGCTGCACGCTTCTTGGCGTACTTGGCAACCGTGAGCTGACGCTTCAGCTCGCGGTTTTTCATGCTCATCTTGGCCATGGTCCTACTCCAATCAGTTGCGGAACGGGAATTTGAACGCACGCAGCAGAGCGCGGCCTTCATCATCGTTCTTGGCAGTGGTGGTCAGGGTGATGTCCAGACCGCGGAGAGCATCGATCTTGTCGTAGTCGATTTCCGGGAAGATGATCTGCTCTTTCACGCCCATGCTGTAGTTGCCACGACCATCGAAGGACTTGGCATTCAGGCCGCGGAAGTCGCGAACCCGAGGCAGGGAGATCGACAGCAGACGATCCAGGAACTCGTACATACGCTCACGGCGCAGGGTCACTTTGACGCCGATCGGCCAACCTTCACGGACTTTAAAGCCAGCGATGGATTTGCGAGCGTAGGTCACAACGACTTTCTGGCCGGTGATCTTTTCCAGGTCGGCAACAGCGTGCTCGATGACTTTTTTGTCGCCGATCGCTTCGCCCAGACCCATGTTCAGGGTGATTTTGGTAACGCGCGGAACTTCCATCACGTTCGAAAGCTTAAGTTCTTCCTTAAGTTTCGGAGCGATTTCCTTCCGGTAAATCTCTTTTAGTCGTGCCATGGTCTCATCTACCTAGCAGTGTTCAAGCATCAACCGCTTTTTGGGTCGACTTGAAGACACGAATTTTCTTGCCGTCTTCTACTTTGAAACCAACGCGGTCAGCCTTGTTGGTTTCGCCGTTGAAAATGGCGACGTTAGAAGCATCCAGCGGAGCTTCTTTTTCGACGATACCGCCCTGTACGCCCGACATCGGGTTAGGCTTGGTATGACGCTTGACCAGGTTCAGACCGCCAATAACCAAACGGTTGTTAGCGAGAACCTTAAGCACCTTACCGCGCTTACCTTTGTCTTTGCCGGCGATCACGATGATCTCGTCGTCACGACGAATCTTTTGCATGTCGGATCTCCTTACAGCACTTCTGGGGCGAGCGAGACGATCTTCATGAACTTCTCAGTACGAAGTTCACGGGTCACTGGCCCAAAGATACGGGTGCCGATCGGCTCTTGCTTGTTGTTCAACAGAACAGCAGCGTTGCCATCAAAGCGGATAATGGAGCCATCAGCACGACGTACGCCGTGACGAGTGCGGACTACAACAGCAGTCATCACCTGGCCTTTTTTCACTTTACCGCGAGGAATTGCTTCCTTGACGGTAACCTTGATGATGTCACCGATACCAGCGTAACGACGATGGGAGCCACCCAGCACCTTGATGCACATAACGCGGCGAGCGCCGCTGTTATCGGCCACATCGAGCATGGATTGAGTCTGAATCATATAATTTCTCCGACCCCTAGTCCTTAGACTTCCACAGCGCGTTCGAGAACATCAACCAGCGCCCAAGACTTGGTCTTGGCCAAAGGACGAGTTTCACGAATAGTGACTTTGTCGCCGATGTGGCACTGATTGGTTTCGTCGTGCGCGTGCAGCTTAGTCGAACGCTTAACGTATTTACCGTAGATCGGGTGCTTAACGCGACGCTCGATCAGAACGGTGATGGTTTTGTCCATCTTGTCGCTGACAACACGGCCAGTCAGCGTACGGACAGTTTTTTCGGCTTCAGCCATGATTACTTACCTGCCTGCTGGTTGAGCACAGTCTTCACGCGAGCGATGTCACGCTTAACTTGCGAGAGCAGATGAGACTGCCCCAACTGGCCAGTTGCTTTCTGCATACGCAGATTGAACTGGTCGCGCAGCAAGCCGAGCAGTTGCTCGTTCAGCTGCTGTGCGGATTTTTCACGAAGTTCATTCGCTTTCATCACATCACCGTCCGTTTAACAAAGGCGGTGGCGAGCGGCAGCTTTGCAGCAGCCAGGGCAAAAGCCTCACGCGCCAGCTCTTCAGTTACACCCTCGATTTCATACAGGACTTTGCCTGGCTGAATCTGGGCTACCCAGTATTCCACGTTACCCTTACCTTTACCCATCCGAACCTCGAGAGGTTTTTTGGAGATCGGCTTGTCCGGGAATACACGGATCCAGATCTTGCCGCCACGTTTTACGTGACGGGTCAGAGCACGACGCGCTGACTCGATCTGACGAGCGGTGAGACGACCACGAGCAACAGACTTCAGCGCGAACTCGCCGAAGCTGACTTTGCTACCGCGCAATGCCAGGCCACGGTTGTGACCAGTCATTTGCTTGCGGAACTTCGTACGCTTTGGTTGCAACATTTGGCGTACCCCTTACTTAGCAGCTTTTTTACGAGGCGCTGGTGCTTGTGGTTTCAGTTCTTCTTGGCGACCACCAATTACTTCGCCTTTGAAGATCCAAACCTTTACACCGATCACACCGTAGGTGGTGTGAGCTTCGTAGTTGGCATAGTCGATGTCGGCACGCAGGGTGTGCAATGGCACACGACCTTCGCGATACCATTCAGTACGTGCGATTTCAGCACCGCCGAGACGACCGCTCACTTGGATTTTGATGCCTTTGGCACCAATGCGCATGGCGTTCTGTACAGCGCGCTTCATAGCGCGACGGAACATTACGCGACGCTCCAGCTGCTGAGCTACGCTCTGCGCAACCAGCATACCGTCGAGTTCCGGCTTGCGGATCTCTTCGATATTGATGTGCACAGGCACACCCATTTGCTTGGTCAGGTCCTGACGCAGTTTCTCAACATCTTCACCTTTCTTCCCGATAACGATACCTGGACGAGCGGTGTGGATGGTGATACGTGCAGTTTGGGCCGGACGATGGATATCGATACGGCTTACGGACGCGCTTTTTAGTTTGTCTTGGAGATACTCACGCACCTTCAGATCTGCGAGCAAATAGTCCGCATAAGTCCGACCGTCTGCGTACCAGACGGAGGTGTGCTCCTTGACGATTCCCAGGCGAATGCCAATGGGATGTACTTTCTGACCCATCTCTTCGACTCCGTTACTTGTCAGCAACCTTGACAGTGATATGGCAAGACCGCTTGACGATGCGATCAGCACGGCCTTTGGCACGTGGCATGATGCGCTTCAGCGAACGCCCTTCGTTGACGAAAACGGTGCTGACCTTCAGGTCATCAACGTCTGCGCCTTCGTTATGCTCGGCGTTGGCTACGGCCGACTCCAGCACTTTCTTCATGATCTCGGCGGCTTTCTTACTGCTGAAAGCCAACAGGTTGAGCGCTTCGCCCACCTTCTTCCCGCGGATCTGGTCGGCGACCAAGCGGGCTTTCTGGGCGGAGATTCGAGCGCCCGACAACTTAGCGGCTACTTCCATTTCCTAACCCCTTAACGCTTGGCTTTCTTGTCTGCCACGTGCCCGCGATAAGTGCGGGTACCGGCGAACTCGCCCAGTTTGTGGCCGACCATGTCTTCGTTCACGAGAACTGGGACGTGCTGACGACCGTTGTGTACTGCGATGGTCAGACCGACCATTTGTGGCAGGATCATCGAACGACGCGACCAGGTTTTCACCGGTTTGCGATCGTTCTTTTCCGCCGCCACTTCGATCTTCTTCAGTAGGTGAAGATCGATAAAAGGACCTTTTTTCAGAGAACGTGGCACTGTCGTATCCCTCTATTTACTTGCGACGACGGACGATCATTTTGTCGGTACGCTTATTACCACGAGTCTTCGCGCCCTTAGTCGGGAAGCCCCATGGCGATACCGGATGACGACCACCAGAGGTACGACCTTCACCACCACCATGTGGGTGGTCAACCGGGTTCATGGCAACACCACGAACGGTTGGGCGAACGCCACGCCAGCGTTTGGCACCAGCTTTACCCAGCGAACGCAGGCTGTGCTCGGAGTTCGAGACTTCGCCCAGGGTCGCACGGCATTCAGCCAGGACTTTACGCATTTCACCGGAACGCAGACGCAGGGTCACGTAAACGCCTTCACGAGCGATCAGCTGAGCCGAAGCACCAGCGGAACGAGCGATCTGTGCGCCTTTACCCGGCTTCAATTCGATGCCGTGTACGGTGGAACCGACTGGAATGTTGCGCAGTTGCAGAGCGTTGCCTGGCTTGATTGGAGCCAGTGCGCCTGCGATCAGCTGGTCGCCAGCACTCACGCCTTTAGGGGCAATGATGTAGCGGCGCTCGCCGTCTGCGTAGCACAGCAGTGCGATGTGAGCAGTACGGTTTGGATCGTATTCGATACGCTCGACAGTGGCGATGATGCCATCTTTGTCGTTGCGACGGAAATCGACCATACGATAATGCTGCTTATGACCACCACCGATATGACGGGTAGTAATACGGCCATTGTTGTTACGACCACCAGTCTTCGATTTTTTCTCGAGCAGCGGTGCGTGAGGAGCGCCTTTATGCAGCTCCTGGTTGACCACCTTGACCACAAAACGGCGGCCAGGGGAAGTCGGTTTGCATTTAACGATTGCCATGATGCACCCCTTCCTTACTCAGCACTGCTGCTGAAATCGAGATCTTGGCCTGGCTGAAGGGAGATAACTGCCTTCTTCCAGTCATTACGCTTGCCCAGACCGCGAGCAGTGCGCTTGCTCTTACCCAGAACATTCAGGGTAGTAACACGCTCTACTTTCACGCTGAACAGGCTTTCGACGGCCTTCTTGATTTCCAGCTTGGTTGCATCAGTAGCAACCTTGAAAACGAACTGGCCTTTCTTGTCTGCCAGAACCGTAGCCTTCTCGGAAACGTGCGGGCCAAGCAGAACTTTAAATACGCGTTCCTGGTTCATCCCAGCAGCTCCTCGAATTTCTTCACGGCCGACACGGTGATCAACACCTTGTCGTATGCGATCAGACTAACTGGATCGGAACCTTGCACGTCACGTACATCTACGTGTGGCAGGTTACGAGCAGCCAGGTACAGGTTCTGATCAACAGCGTCCGACACGATCAGAACGTCGGTCAGGCTCATGTTGTTCAGCTTGCCCAGCAGGTCTTTGGTTTTCGGCGTTTCAACGGCGAAATCCTGAACCACGACCAGACGATCAGTACGCACCAGCTCAGCAAGGATGGAACGCATTGCTGCGCGATACATCTTCTTGTTCAGCTTCTGGGAGTGATCCTGTGGACGAGCTGCGAAAGTGGTACCGCCGCCGCGCCAGATTGGGCTACGGATAGTACCGGCACGAGCACGGCCAGTACCTTTCTGACGCCATGGGCGCTTACCGCCACCACGAACGTCGGAACGGGTCTTTTGCTGCTTGCTACCTTGACGGCCGCCGGCCATGTAGGCCACGACTGCTTGGTGAACCAGCGTCTCGTTGAACTCGCCGCCAAATGTCAGTTCGGAAACTTCGATCGCTTGAGCGTCATTTACATTTAATTGCATGTCAGCTTCCCCTTAACCGCGAGCCTTGGCTGCTGGACGTACAACCAAGTTGCCGCCAGTAGCGCCAGGAACAGCGCCCTTGACCAACAACAGATTGCGTTCAGCGTCCACGCGCACTACTTCGAGGGACTGCACGGTCACGCGCTCAGCGCCCATATGACCGGACATTTTTTTGCCCTTGAATACACGACCAGGAGTCTGGCACTGGCCGATAGAGCCTGGAACGCGGTGGGATACGGAGTTACCGTGGGTGTTATCTTGCCCGCGGAAATTCCAACGCTTGATCGTACCCTGGAAGCCTTTACCCTTGGACTGACCGGTTACATCAACCAGTTGACCAGCGGCGAAGATTTCAGCGTTGATCAGATCGCCGGCCTGGTACTCGCCTTCTTCAAGGCGGAATTCCATTACGGTACGACCAGCGGCAACGTTCGCTTTAGCGAAGTGGCCAGCCTGAGCTGCTGTTACACGCGAAGCACGACGCTCGCCGACAGTGACTTGCACTGCACGATAGCCATCGGTCTCTTCAGTTTTGAACTGGGTGACGCGATTCGGTTCGATCTCAATGACCGTGACCGGAATGGAGACACCTTCTTCGGTGAAAATACGGGTCATACCGCATTTACGACCGACTACACCAATAGTCATGTTGTAAACCTCATGAGTGTACGGGGCTTTCACCCGCTATGGCCGCCCATTTCAGAGCGTTACACGACTAAGACCGAGTCTTAGCCGAGGCTGATCTGCACTTCCACACCGGCCGCAAGATCAAGCTTCATAAGAGCATCAACGGTTTTATCCGTTGGCTGGACGATGTCCAGAACGCGCTTATGAGTACGGATCTCGTACTGGTCACGCGCGTCTTTATTGACGTGCGGGGAGACCAGAACGGTGAACCGCTCTTTACGGGTAGGCAGTGGAATTGGACCACGCACTTGAGCACCAGTACGTTTCGCGGTTTCCACGATTTCCTGGGTGGATTGGTCGATCAGGCGATGGTCGAAAGCCTTCAACCTGATACGGATTTGCTGATTTTGCATTGGATTTCAGACTCCGGCTGCTATTCCCACCGAGCGCAATACGCCCGTTAAAAGGAGGCGCAATTCTATAGACGCCCCAGATGGGTGTCAACTCAATAAAAAAGCCCCCGCTGAGCGGGGGCTTTTTCAAAGCATCGAAGCTATCTCAAAAGAGAAGCTTACTCGATGATTTTAGCTACGACGCCAGCGCCGACGGTACGACCGCCTTCACGGATAGCGAAGCGCAGACCATCTTCCATTGCGATGGTCTTGATCAGGGTAACTTCCATTTGGATGTTATCACCTGGCATTACCATTTCAACGCCTTCTGGCAGCTGGCAGTTACCAGTCACGTCAGTAGTACGGAAGTAGAACTGTGGACGGTAGCCTTTGAAGAACGGAGTGTGACGACCGCCTTCTTCCTTGCTCAGAACGTAAACTTCTGCGGTGAACTTGGTGTGCGGCTTAACCGAACCCGGCTTAACCAGAACCTGGCCACGCTCAACGTCGTCACGCTTGGTACCACGCAGCAGAACGCCGCAGTTCTCGCCAGCACGACCTTCGTCGAGCAGCTTGCGGAACATTTCAACACCGGTGCAGGTGGTGGTGGTGGTGTCGCGCAGACCAACGATTTCCAGCGCATCTTGAACGCGAACGATACCGCGCTCGATACGACCAGTCACAACAGTACCACGACCCGAGATCGAGAATACGTCTTCGATTGGCATCAGGAATGGCTTGTCGATAGCACGCTCTGGTTCTGGGATGTAGCTGTCCAGAGTCTCAACCAGTTTACGAACGGCAGTGGTGCCCATTTCGTTGTCGTCTTTGCCTTCCAGCGCCATACGAGCCGAACCGATGATGATTGGAGTGTCATCGCCCGGGAAGTCGTAGGTGGACAGCAGGTCGCGAACTTCCATCTCGACCAGTTCCAGCAGCTCAGCGTCGTCTACCAGGTCAGCCTTGTTCAGGAAAACCACGATGTACGGAACGCCTACCTGACGGGACAGCAGGATGTGCTCACGGGTTTGTGGCATCGGACCATCAGCGGCCGAGCAAACCAGGATCGCACCGTCCATCTGGGCAGCACCGGTGATCATGTTCTTCACATAGTCAGCGTGACCTGGGCAGTCAACGTGAGCGTAGTGACGGATCTTCGAGTTGTACTCGACGTGCGCGGTGTTGATGGTGATACCACGAGCTTTTTCTTCTGGAGCGCTGTCGATTTTATCGAAATCAACGATTGCAGAACCGAAAACTTCGGAGCAAACGCGAGTCAGAGCTGCGGTCAGAGTGGTTTTACCGTGGTCAACGTGACCGATGGTGCCAACGTTGACGTGCGGTAGGGAACGATCAAATTTTTCTTTAGCCACGACAATTAACTCCTTGCCTAAAGGACTGAATCAGCCTTGTTTTTTGGTTACAGTTTCGACGATGTGCGACGGAGCTGTATTGTATTTTTTGAATTCCATAGAGTAGCTTGCGCGACCCTGGGACATCGAACGAACGTCGGTCGCATAACCGAACATCTCGCCCAACGGAACTTCAGCACGGATCACCTTGCCGGAGACCGTGTCTTCCATACCCAGAATCATGCCGCGACGACGGTTAAGGTCGCCCATCACGTCACCCATATAGTCTTCAGGCGTAACAACCTCTACCGCCATGATCGGCTCGAGCAACTCACCACCACCCTTCTGGGCCAGTTGCTTGGTCGCCATGGAAGCAGCCACCTTAAACGCCATCTCGTTCGAGTCGACGTCGTGGTAAGAACCATCAAACACGGTAGCCTTCAGGCCGATCAGCGGATAGCCGGCAACAACGCCGTTCTTCATCTGCTCTTCGATACCCTTCTGGATAGCCGGGATGTATTCCTTAGGAACCACACCACCCACTACTTCGTTCACGAATTGCAGACCTTCCTGACCTTCGTCAGCAGGAGCAAAACGGATCCAGCAATGGCCGAACTGGCCACGACCGCCGGACTGACGAACGAACTTGCCTTCGATTTCGCAATTCTTCGTGATGCGCTCACGATACGAAACCTGAGGCTTACCGATGTTGGCTTCGACGTTGAACTCACGGCGCATCCGGTCAACCAGGATGTCCAGGTGCAACTCGCCCATGCCGGAGATGATCGTTTGACCAGTCTCTTCATCAGTCTTGACGCGGAAAGACGGGTCTTCCTGAGCAAGCTTGCCCAGAGCGATACCCATTTTTTCCTGGTCATCCTTGGTCTTGGGCTCAACGGCAACCGAAATAACCGGCTCCGGGAAGTCCATACGAACCAGGATGATTGGCTTGTCAGCGTTGCACAAGGTCTCACCAGTGGTGACGTCCTTCATGCCGATCAGGGCCGCGATGTCACCAGCGCGTACTTCCTTGATCTCTTCACGGGCGTTTGCGTGCATTTGCACCATACGACCCACACGCTCTTTCTTGCCTTTGACCGAGTTGATCACGCCGTCGCCGGAGGCCAACACGCCCGAGTAAACGCGGACGAAAGTCAAGGTACCCACGAATGGGTCGGTAGCGATCTTGAACGCCAGAGCCGAGAACGGCTCGTTGTCGTCTGCGTGACGCTCCATTTGCTTTTCCTCGTCATCAGGGTCGGTACCCTTGATGGCAGGAATGTCGGTTGGAGCCGGCAGGTAGTCGATAACGGCGTCGAGAACCAGGGGAACACCCTTGTTCTTGAAGGAAGAACCGCAAACAGCCAGAACGATCTCACCAGCGATAGTACGCTGACGCAGAGCACCCTTGATTTCCTCGATGGTGAGTTCTTCACCTTCAAGGTACTTGTTCATCAGCTCTTCGCTGGCTTCGGCCGCAGCCTCAACCATGTTGTTGCGCCACTCTTCAGCCAGTTCCTGCAGTTCAGCAGGGATAGCTTCACGACGAGGAGTCATACCCTTGTCGGCATCGTTCCAGTAAACCGCTTCCATGGTCATCAGATCGATCTGACCCTGGAAGTTGTCTTCGGAACCGATAGCCAACTGGATAGGCACCGGAGTGTGACCCAGACGCTGCTTGATCTGAGCGATCACGCGCAGGAAGTTCGCACCGGCACGGTCCATCTTGTTCACGTAAACGATACGTGGAACACCGTACTTGTTGGCTTGACGCCATACGGTTTCGGACTGAGGCTCAACGCCGGAAGTACCGCAGAACACAACGACCGCGCCGTCGAGTACACGCAGGGAACGCTCAACTTCAATAGTGAAGTCTACGTGGCCCGGGGTATCGATGACGTTGAAACGGTACTGGTCCTTGTGCTGCTTGGCGGAACCCTGCCAGAAGGCGGTAATGGCAGCAGAAGTAATGGTAATACCACGCTCCTGCTCCTGCACCATCCAGTCTGTGGTCGCGGCGCCGTCATGCACCTCGCCCATCTTGTGACTTTTGCCAGTGTAAAAAAGGACGCGCTCGGTGGTGGTGGTTTTACCAGCATCCACGTGTGCAACGATACCAATGTTACGGTAGCGATTAATCGGTGTTGTACGAGCCATAAAGCCCTCGCAAAATGAGTGACGCTAAAATTAGAAGCGGTAGTGCGAGAAAGCCTTGTTGGCTTCAGCCATACGGTGAACGTCTTCACGCTTCTTAACTGCAGCACCTTTACCTTCAGCGGCGTCCAACAGTTCGCCAGCCAAACGCAGAGCCATAGACTTCTCGCCGCGCTTGCGGGCGTAGTCTACCAACCAGCGCATTGCCAGAGCGTTACGACGGGAAGGACGAACCTCGACCGGAACCTGGTAAGTAGCACCACCAACGCGGCGCGACTTCACTTCGACCAGCGGAGCGATGGCGTCGAGTGCTTTTTCGAAGAGTTCCAGGGGATCGGTGCCGGCCTTACGAGCCTTCACGGTATCCAGGGCACCATAAACGATACGCTCGGCAACGGCTTTCTTGCCGCTTTCCATTACGTGGTTCATGAATTTGGCGAGGATTTGGCTTCCGTATTTCGGATCGTCCAGAATCTCACGCTTGGCTGCTACGCGACGTCTTGGCATTGATAAGCCCTCAAACGGTCTTCAGGTTAGCCCGGGACAGATCCTGTGGATACGTGCCCGACCTTACTCTTATCGACTCAATAAAATGAAAAACTGCAAAACGGCCGATTACTTCGGACGCTTGGTACCGTACTTCGAACGACCCTGGTTACGACCTTTAACGCCGGAAGTATCCAAAGAGCCGCGAACGGTGTGGTAACGAACACCTGGCAAGTCTTTTACACGACCGCCGCGGATCAGTACCACGCTGTGCTCTTGCAGGTTGTGGCCTTCACCGCCGATGTACGAGGAAACCTCGAAACCGTTGGTCAGGCGCACACGGCATACTTTACGCAGTGCCGAGTTAGGTTTTTTCGGCGTGGTGGTGTACACACGGGTGCACACGCCACGGCGTTGCGGGCAGTTCTGCAGCGCAGGCACGTCGGATTTCTCGACGATACGCTTACGCGGCTGACGTACCAGCTGGTTGATAGTTGCCATCTACTAGCTCCACTGTTGTCTTGCGACGCTATTGTCTTGCAAGAAAAGCAAAATGGCAGGAACGAGTTCCCGCCAAATTTAGGGGTACAAGAGTCTAAAGAGGATCTTGTCCCCAGTCAAGGCAAGGCCCCGCCCTCCCCGCTCATCCAATCTCGACAAATTGTCTCGATTCGATGAACGGAGTGACCAGGGCCTCACACTCATTTACCGCAGAACTCAGTTACCGCTCGAGTTCAGCGCTTCGGTCAGTGCAGCTTCCACTTCACTGGCGCTTACGCGCAACGGCTTGTCTGCATCACGGCGGCGCTTACGCTCGCTGTGATAAGCCAGGCCGGTACCCGCCGGGATCAGACGACCCACGACCACGTTTTCTTTCAGGCCGCGCAGGTAATCGCGCTTGCCGGTTACCGCCGCTTCGGTCAGTACGCGAGTGGTTTCCTGGAAGGAAGCCGCCGAGATGAACGATTCGGTGGACAACGACGCCTTGGTGATACCCAGCAGAACGCGAGTGAACTTGGAGACAAACTTGTCTTCGCCGCTCAGACGCTCGTTCTCTACCAGAACGTGAGTCAATTCCATCTGGTCGCCCTTGATGAAACTGGAATCGCCGGATTCAGCGATCTCAACTTTACGCAGCATCTGACGCAGGATGGTCTCGATGTGCTTGTCGTTGATCTTCACGCCTTGCAGACGGTAAACGTCCTGGATCTCGTTGACGATGTACTTGGCCAGCGCACTCACACCCAGCAGACGCAGGATGTCGTGTGGATCGCTCGGGCCGTCGGAGATAACTTCGCCGCGGTTTACCTGTTCGCCTTCGAACACGTTCAGGTGACGCCACTTCGGAATCAGCTCTTCGTACGGATCGCTACCGTCGTTCGGAGTGATAACCAGACGGCGCTTGCCCTTGGTCTCTTTACCGAACGCGATGGTGCCGCTGACTTCAGCCAGAATCGACGCTTCTTTCGGACGACGGGCTTCGAACAAGTCGGCAACACGCGGCAGACCACCGGTGATGTCGCGAGTTTTCGAAGTCTCTTGCGGGATACGAGCGATAACATCACCGATCGCGATCTTCGCACCATCCGCTACACCGACCAGGGCGTTGGCTGGCAGGAAGTACTGAGCGATAACGTCAGTGCCTGGCAGCAACAGATCCTTGCCGTTGTCGTCGACCATCTTCACGGCAGGACGGATGTCCTTACCGGCAGCCGGACGATCTTTGGCGTCGAGTACTTCAATGTTGGTCATACCGGTCAATTCGTCAGTCTGACGCTTGATCGTGATGCCTTCTTCCATGCCCACGTAGGTCACGGTACCTTTCATTTCGGTAACGATCGGGTGAGTGTGCGGATCCCACTTGGCCACGATGGCGCCAGCTTCGACCTTGTCACCTTCTTTAACCGAAATCACGGCACCGTACGGCAGCTTGTAACGCTCGCGCTCACGACCGAAGTCGTCAGCGATCGCCAGCTCACCGGAACGGGAAACGGCAACCAGGCAACCATCCACTCGCTCAACGTGCTTCAGGTTGTGCAGACGGACGGTACCGCCATTCTTCACCTGAACGCTGTCGGCTGCGGAGGTCCGGCTTGCCGCACCACCGATGTGGAACGTACGCATCGTCAGCTGGGTACCCGGCTCACCGATGGACTGGGCAGCGATAACGCCGACCGCTTCACCGATGTTCACCTGGTGACCACGAGCCAGATCGCGACCGTAGCACTTGGCGCAAATACCGAAGCGGGTTTCGCAGCTGATCGGCGAACGCACGATCACTTCGTCGATGCTGTTGAGCTCGATGAACTCGACCCACTTCTCGTCTACCAGGGTGCCGGCAGGAACGATGACGTCCTCGGTACCCGGCTTGAATACGTCACGGGCGATAACTCGACCCAATACGCGCTCACCCAACGGCTCTACAACGTCACCGCCTTCAATGTGCGGAGTCATCAGCAGACCGTGTTCGGTGCCGCAATCGATCTCGGTTACAACCAGATCCTGCGCCACGTCTACCAGACGACGAGTCAGGTAACCCGAGTTCGCCGTTTTCAACGCGGTATCCGCAAGACCTTTACGAGCACCGTGAGTGGAGATGAAGTACTGGAGTACGCTCAAACCTTCACGGAAGTTCGCAGTAATCGGCGTTTCAATGATGGAACCGTCCGGCTTGGCCATCAGGCCACGCATACCGGCCAGCTGACGAATCTGTGCTGCGGAACCCCGCGCACCCGAGTCGGCCATCATGTACATCGAGTTGAAGGACTCTTGGTCGACTTCGTCGCCGTGACGGTCGATGACTTTCTCTTTCGAGAGGTTGGCCATCATCGCCTTGGAAACTTCGTCGTTCGCCTTCGACCAAAGGTCGATCACTTTGTTGTACTTCTCGCCCTGGGTTACCAGGCCGGAGGCGTACTGACTTTCGATCTCTTTCACTTCATCAGTAGCAGCATTGATGATGCGGGCTTTTTCATCCGGGATAACGAAGTCGTTAACACCGATGGAAACGCCGGAAATGGTCGAATAAGCAAAACCGGTGTACATCAACTGGTCAGCGAAGATCACAGTCTCTTTCAAACCAACCACGCGATAGCACTGGTTGATCAGCTTGGAGATTGCCTTCTTCTTCATCGGCAGGTTGACGACGTCGTACGACAGACCCTTTGGCACAACCTGGAACAACAGCGCACGGCCGACAGTGGTGTCGACGATACGAGTGTTGCTCACGCTGCCGCCATCACGGTCATTGACGGTTTCGTTGATCCGGACTTTAACCTTGGCGTGCAGTGCGGCTTCGCCGGCACGGAACACACGGTCAACTTCCTGCAGATCCGCGAACACACGACCTTCGCCCTTGGCGTTGATCGCTTCACGCGTCATGTAGTACAGACCCAATACAACGTCCTGCGACGGAACGATGATTGGCTCACCGTTGGCTGGCGACAGAATGTTGTTGGTCGACATCATCAACGCACGCGCTTCGAGCTGGGCTTCCAGGGTCAGCGGTACGTGCACGGCCATTTGGTCGCCGTCGAAGTCGGCGTTGTACGCGGCGCAGACCAGAGGGTGCAGCTGGATAGCCTTACCTTCGATCAGTACCGGCTCAAACGCCTGGATACCCAGACGGTGAAGGGTCGGTGCACGGTTGAGAAGTACCGGGTGTTCGCGAATCACTTCAGCGAGAACGTCCCAAACCTCTGGCAACTCGCGCTCGACCATCTTCTTGGCAGCCTTGATGGTGGTAGCGAGACCACGCATCTCAAGCTTGCCGAAAATGAACGGCTTGAACAGCTCGAGAGCCATTTTCTTCGGCAGACCGCACTGGTGCAGACGCAGGGTCGGACCTACGGTAATTACCGAACGACCGGAGTAGTCAACGCGCTTACCGAGCAAGTTCTGACGGAAACGACCCTGCTTACCCTTGATCATGTCAGCCAGGGATTTCAGAGGACGCTTGTTGGAACCGGTAATAGCGCGGCCACGACGACCGTTGTCGAGCAGTGCGTCGACGGCTTCCTGCAACATACGCTTTTCGTTGCGCACGATGATGTCCGGAGCGGACAGATCCAGCAGGCGCTTCAAGCGGTTGTTACGGTTGATCACTCGACGATACAGATCGTTGAGGTCGGAAGTCGCGAAGCGACCGCCATCGAGCGGGACCAGTGGACGCAGATCTGGCGGCAGAACCGGCAGAACGGTCAGCACCATCCACTCTGGCAGGTTGCCGGAACCCTGGAAGGCTTCCATCAACTTCAGACGCTTGGACAGCTTCTTGATCTTGGTTTCGGAGTTGGTTTGCGGAATTTCTTCGCGCAGACGGCCAATCTCGTGCTCCAGGTCGATAGCGTGCAGCAGTTCGCGGACAGCTTCGGCACCCATGCGGGCATCGAAATCGTCGCCGAACTCTTCCAGCGCTTCGAAGTACTGCTCGTCGTTGAGCAACTGACCCTTTTCAAGGGTGGTCATGCCTGGATCGATAACGACGTAGCTCTCGAAGTAGAGAACGCGTTCGATATCACGCAGGGTCATGTCCATCAGCAAGCCGATACGGGACGGCAGCGATTTCAGGAACCAGATGTGGGCAACTGGCGAGGCCAGTTCGATGTGCGCCATGCGCTCACGACGAACTTTTGCCAGCGCGACTTCAACGCCGCACTTCTCGCAGATCACGCCACGGTGCTTCAAGCGCTTGTACTTACCGCACAGGCACTCGTAATCCTTTACCGGGCCAAAGATCTTGGCGCAGAACAGGCCGTCACGCTCTGGTTTGAACGTACGGTAGTTGATGGTTTCCGGCTTTTTAACTTCACCGAACGACCACGAACGGATCATCTCAGGCGATGCCAATCCGATACGGATGGCGTCGAACTCTTCGACTTGACCCTGGTTTTTCAGCAAATTCAGTAGGTCTTTCAAGGCCTTTCCTCCTGGCGGAGCAGAGAGCGGGCAATCCTGCCCCGCTCTCGATTCGCGTCACGTGTTATTCGGTTTCCAGATCGATATCGATGCCGAGGGAACGAATTTCCTTGATCAACACGTTGAAGGACTCGGGCATGCCCGGCTCCATACGGTGATCGCCATCCACGATGTTCTTGTACATCTTGGTACGGCCGTTCACATCGTCCGACTTCACTGTGAGCATTTCTTGCAGAGTGTAAGCGGCACCGTATGCTTCCAGTGCCCAGACCTCCATCTCCCCGAAACGCTGACCACCGAACTGCGCCTTACCACCCAGCGGCTGCTGGGTAACCAGGCTGTACGAACCGGTAGAACGAGCGTGCATCTTGTCGTCTACCAAGTGGTTCAGCTTCAGCATGTACATGTAGCCAACGGTAACCGGGCGCTCGAACTTGTTGCCGGTACGGCCGTCGGTCAGCTGCATCTGGCCGCTTTCTGGCAGGTCTGCCAGTTTCAGCATGGCCTTGATTTCGCTTTCCTTGGCGCCGTCGAACACTGGAGTGGCCATTGGAACGCCGCCACGCAGGTTTTGAGCCAGATCCAGGATTTCCTGGTCCGAGAAGTCATCGAGGCTTTCCTGACGACCGCCGATCTCGTTATAGATCTCGTGCAGGAACTTGCGCAGCTCGGCGACTTTACGTTGCTCTTCAATCATGCGGTTGATCTTCTCGCCCAGACCTTTGGCCGCGAGGCCCAGGTGGGTTTCAAGGATCTGACCGACGTTCATACGCGAAGGTACGCCCAACGGGTTGAGAACCACGTCTACCGGGGTGCCATTGGCATCGTGCGGCATGTCTTCAACCGGCATGATCACGGAGACCACACCCTTGTTACCGTGACGACCGGCCATCTTGTCGCCCGGCTGGATGCGACGACGGATTGCCAGGTAAACCTTGACGATTTTCAGCACGCCCGGAGCCAGGTCATCGCCCTGCTGCAGTTTGCGCTTCTTGTCTTCGAACTTGTCGTCCAGCAGACGGCGACGATCAATGATGTAGGCCTGAGCCTTCTCGAGCTGCTCGTTCAGAGCATCTTCAGCCATGCGCAGCTTGAACCACTGGCCGTGCTCAAGACCGTCGAGGACTTCGTCGGTGATGTCCTGGCCTTTCTTCAGACCGGCGCCGCCTTCGGCTTTGTGGCCGACCAGAGCGGAACGCAGACGTTCGAAAGTAGCACCTTCAACGATACGGAACTCTTCGTTCAGGTCCTTGCGGATCTCGTCCAGCTGGGACTTCTCGATCGACAGGGCACGAGCATCACGCTCAACGCCGTCGCGGGTGAAGACCTGTACGTCGATGACAGTACCCTTGGTACCGGTAGGTACACGCAGGGAGGTGTCTTTAACGTCGCTGGCTTTTTCACCGAAGATCGCACGCAGCAGTTTTTCTTCCGGAGTCAGCTGGGTCTCGCCTTTCGGAGTGACCTTACCGACCAGGATGTCGCCTGCGCCAACTTCAGCACCTACGTAAACGATACCGGCTTCGTCCAGTTTGTTCAGAGCCGCTTCACCCACGTTCGGGATGTCGGCAGTGATTTCCTCTGGGCCAAGCTTGGTGTCACGGGCCACACAGGTCAGTTCCTGAATGTGGATCGTGGTGAAGCGGTCTTCCTGAACAACACGCTCGGACAGGCAGATGGAGTCTTCGAAGTTGAAGCCGTTCCATGCCATGAACGCGATGCGCATGTTCTGACCCAGTGCCAGTTCACCCATGTCGGTGGACGGGCCGTCGGCCATGATGTCGCTACGCTGAACCCGATCACCCTTACGCACCAGCGGACGCTGGTTGATGCAGGTGTTCTGGTTGGAGCGGGTGTACTTGGTCAGGTTGTAGATGTCGACACCGGCTTCACCGGTTTCAACTTCGTCATCGGCAACACGAACCACGATACGGCTGGCGTCGACGGAGTCGATCACGCCGCCACGACGAGCCACGACGCAAACGCCGGAGTCACGGGCTACGTTACGCTCCATGCCGGTACCTACCAGCGGCTTGTCAGCACGCAGGGTTGGTACAGCTTGACGCTGCATGTTCGAACCCATCAACGCACGGTTGGCGTCGTCGTGCTCGAGGAACGGAATCAGCGACGCAGCAACCGAAACTACCTGCTTGGGCGATACGTCCATCAAGGTGACGTCTTCTGGCGCCTTGACGGTGAATTCGTTCAAGTGACGAACAGCTACCAGTTCGTCGATCAGGACTTTCTTGTCGTTCATCGTGGCCGAAGCCTGAGCGATCACATGATCGGCTTCTTCGATGGCGGACAGGAACACGATCTCGTCGGTGACCAGAGCGTCTTTCACCACGCGGTACGGGCTTTCCAGGAAGCCGTACTGGTTGGTGCGCGCATAGGCAGCCAGGGAGTTGATCAGACCGATGTTCGGACCTTCCGGCGTTTCGATCGGGCAAACACGACCGTAGTGCGTCGGGTGAACGTCTCGAACTTCAAAGCCGGCGCGCTCACGAGTCAGACCGCCAGGGCCGAGTGCAGAAACACGACGCTTGTGGGTGATCTCGGACAGCGGGTTGTTCTGGTCCATGAACTGGGACAGCTGGCTGGAACCGAAGAACTCTTTCACCGCCGCAGCCACTGGCTTGGCGTTGATCAGGTCTTGCGGCATCAGGCCTTCGCTTTCAGCCATCGACAGACGCTCTTTGACCGCACGCTCAACACGTACCAGGCCAACGCGGAACTGGTTCTCGGCCATTTCGCCTACGCAGCGAACACGACGGTTACCCAGGTGGTCGATGTCATCGACGATGCCTTTACCGTTACGGATGTCGACCAGGGTCTTCAGTACCGCGACGATGTCTTCCTTGCACAGCACGCCCGAACCTTCGATCTCGGTGCGACCGATACGACGGTTGAACTTCATCCGGCCGACCGCAGACAGGTCATAGCGCTCAGGACTGAAGAACAGGTTGTTGAACAGGGTCTCGGCAGCGTCTTTGGTTGGCGGCTCGCCAGGACGCATCATGCGATAGATCTCGACCAGCGCTTCCAGTTGGTTGCTGGTGGAATCGATCTTCAGAGTGTCGGAGACGAACGGACCGCAGTCGATATCGTTGGTGTACAGAGTTTCGATGCGAACGACCTGAGCCTTGGCAATTTTCGCCAGGATCTCGGTGTTCAGCTCGGTGTTGCACTCTGCCAGGATTTCGCCGGTTGCCGGATGCACGATGACCTTGGCGGTTGTGCGACCCAGGACGTAGTCCAGAGGCACATCCAGCTCTTTGATCCCGGCTTTTTCCAGCTGGTTGATGTGGCGAGCAGTGATACGACGACCTTGCTCGACAATAACCTTGCCTTTGTCATCCAGAATATCGAGGACAGCGATTTCACCGCGCAGGCGCTGAGGCACCAGTTCCAGGCTCAGGGTCTCGCCCTTCACGTGGAATACGTTGGTGGTGTAGAACGCGTCCAGCACTTCTTCAGTGGTATAGCCCAGCGCGCGCAGCAGTACCGAGGCAGGCAGCTTGCGACGACGGTCGATACGCACGAATACGCAGTCTTTCGGGTCGAACTCGAAGTCCAGCCACGAGCCGCGGTAAGGAATGATGCGCGCGGAGTACAGCAGCTTACCGGAGCTGTGCGTCTTGCCACGGTCGTGGTCGAAGAACACGCCCGGGGAACGGTGCAGCTGGGAAACGATTACACGCTCGGTACCGTTGATTACGAAGGTACCGTTTTCAGTCATCAGGGGGATTTCACCCATGTAGACTTCTTGCTCTTTGATGTCCTTGATCGCTTTGTTCGACGATTCTTTGTCGAAAATGATCAGGCGCACTTTTACCCGCAAAGGTACGGCGTAAGTTACACCGCGCAATACGCATTCTTTGACATCAAATGCCGGTTCGCCCAGGCGATAACCGACGTACTCCAGCGCAGCATTGCCGGAGTAGCTGATGATCGGGAAAACGGATTTGAAGGCCGCATGCAGGCCCACGTCGCGGAACTGATCTTTAGTCGCTCCCGCCTGCAAGAATTCACGATACGAATCCAGCTGGATTGCCAGGAGATACGGCACATCCATGACGTCCGGCAACTTGCTAAAGTCCTTGCGGATACGTTTTTTCTCAGTATATGAGTAAGCCATCAGCGTTCCCCAGCTTGGTCACCTGCTTGTTTGGCCCCTCCCGACGGGAGCAGCCAGAAAATCGTGCAAACCCCATGGTTTGCGCCACCGCATCGGGTGGTTACAGCACGTTATCGGCACCGACCGAGTCGGCTGCCAGTAACGGAAAAAGGCCGGTGGCAAGAGCCACCAGCCATCAGCCTGTCGCTTAACGCTCGGGCTGGAGGAGCAAAGTCGATGCTTACTTCAGCTCGACTTTAGCGCCTGCTTCTTCCAGAACTGCTTTGGCTTTGTCAGCTGCTTCTTTGGCAACAGCTTCCAGAACCATGGCAGGTGCGCCGTCAACTACAGCCTTGGCTTCTTTCAGGCCCAGACCGGTCAGTTCACGTACAGCCTTGATCACGTTAACTTTCTTCTCGCCAGCTTCGGTCAGCATGACGTTGAATTCGGTTTGCTCTTCAACAACAGCGGCAGCAGCGGCAGGACCTGCCGATGCAGCAGCAGCGGTAACACCGAATTTTTCTTCGAAAGCTTTGATCAGTTCAACAACTTCCATTACGGACATGTTGCCAACGGCTTCAAGGATATCGTTCTGAGAGATAGACATGAATCTAATTCCTGATATTGGGGACGGCCTACGCGACCATCGAAAAAAACAAAAAACGCGAGAAGTTGACGAGCCTTAGGCTGCAGCAGCTTCTTTCTGGTCGCGAATTGCCGCCAGAGTACGAGCCAATTTGCTGGTAGCGCCTTGAATCACGCTCATCAGCTGAGAAATTGCTTCGTCACGGGTCGGCAGAGTTGCCAGTACGTCGATTTGGTTAGCTGCGAGGAACTTGCCCTCGAACGCAGCTGCCTTGATCTCGAACTTGTCCTGACCCTTTGCGAATTCCTTGAAGATCCGGGCAGCAGCGCCTGGATGTTCTTTGGAGAACGCAATCAGGGTAGGGCCGGTGAACACGTCGTTGAGGACACTGAATTCAGTGTCGGCAACAGCGCGCTTGAGCAGGGTGTTACGTACAACACGTACGTAAACGCCAGCTTCACGAGCCTCTTTACGGAGTCCGGTCATCGCGCCTACTGTTACGCCACGGGCATCAGCCACGACAGCGGACAGAGCGACTTTGGCAGCCTCGTTGACTTCAGCGACGATGGCCTTCTTGTCTTCGAGTTTAATTGCCACGGGTTTAACTCCTGCTTGTTACCGTTTCATCTGGTCGAAACCGGATGTCGTTTTGGTGTCTGATTCGGTAAGGAACCGGGAGCACCATCTGCGTAGGCTTGTGGTTTAAGACTTGCGTCGCCTACGGTCTTGGATAGCCCCCGCCAGGCAGGGACCCCAATTTTTCAATTGGCGCAATTACTTGCGCCAATCTGTGTCTTACGCGTCGAGCGAGCTTTGGTCGATGACCAGACCTGGGCCCATAGTGGTGCTCAGGGTAACGCGCTTGACGTAAATGCCTTTCGAGGAAGCTGGCTTGATACGCTTCAGATCAGCGATCAGGGCTTCAACGTTTTCCTTCAGCTTGACGGCGTCGAAGCCGATCTTGCCAACGGAAGTGTGGATGATGCCGTTTTTGTCGGTGCGATAACGAACCTGACCAGCCTTCGCGTTTTTAACCGCGGTAGCTACGTCTGGAGTTACGGTGCCGACTTTAGGGTTAGGCATCAGGCCGCGTGGACCGAGGATCTGACCCAACTGACCCACAACGCGCATGGCATCCGGGGATGCGATCACTACGTCATAGTTCAGGTCGCCGCCTTTCATTTCGGCAGCCAGGTCGTCCATGCCTACGCGGTCAGCGCCGGCAGCCAGAGCGGCTTCAGCAGCTGGACCCTGGGTGAACACAGCAACGCGAACGGTCTTGCCAGTGCCGTGTGGCAGCACAGTAGCGCTACGAACGACCTGGTCGGATTTACGCGGGTCAACACCCAGGTTTACAGCTACGTCGAACGACTCGCTGAACTTGACAGTCGACAGCTCGGCCAGCAGGGCAGCAGCGTCTACAAAGTTGTAGGCCTTGCCTGCTTCGATTTTGCCGGCGATAGCCTTTTGACGCTTGGTCAGCTTAGCCATTACACACCCTCCACGTTAAGGCCCATGCTACGAGCAGAACCGGCGATGGTACGCACGGCTGCTTCCATATCAGCTGCAGTCAGATCCGCGTTTTTGGTTTTCGCGATTTCTTCCAGCTGAGCACGAGTCACGGTGCCAACCTTAACGGTGTTCGGACGAGCGGAACCGCTGGTCAGACCGGCCGCCTTCTTCAGCAGAACCGAAGCAGGGGTGGATTTGGTTTCGAAAGTGAAGCTACGGTCGCTGTAGACAGTGATGATCACTGGAGTCGGCAGACCTGGCTCAAGACCCTGAGTACGGGCGTTGAAAGCCTTGCAGAACTCCATGATGTTCACGCCGTGCTGACCCAGAGCAGGACCAACAGGTGGGCTTGGGTTAGCCTGAGCGGCTTTCACTTGCAGCTTGATGTAAGCGGTAATCTTCTTGGCCATGAGGCACTCCAATTACGGGTTCGAACGCCTCGAAAGGCTCCCCGGTTACTTGCGCGTTTATCCCAGTGACGACAAAACCCCACAGCCTAGGGCTGCGGGGTTGGGATTTTTGTTCAACTAGACCTTTTCGACCTGGCTGAACTCGAGCTCCACCGGAGTAGAGCGACCGAAAATGAGCACTGCGACCTGGATCCGGCTCTTTTCGTAGTTAACTTCTTCAACAACACCGGTAAAGTCCGCAAACGGGCCGTCGTTGACACGCACCGACTCGCCCGGTTCGAACAACGTCTTCGGCTTCGGCTTGTCGCTGCCATCGGCAACGCGGCGCAGAATCGCTTCTGCTTCTTTATCGGTGATTGGCGCAGGCTTATCGGCAGTACCGCCAATGAAACCCATCACCCGAGGAGTATCCTTGACCAAGTGCCAGGTACCCTCGTTCATATCCATCTGCACCAGCACATAGCCAGGGAAGAATTTGCGTTCGCTTTTGCGCTTCTGGCCATTGCGCATTTCAACCACTTCTTCAGTGGGAACCAGAATCTCGCCGAAGCCATCTTCCATACCGGCCAGCTTTACGCGCTCGATCAGCGAGCGCATTACATGCTTCTCGTAACCGGAGTAAGCATGCACAACATACCAACGCTTAGCCACGGGACACCCTTAGCCGACGATCAAGGAAACAAGCCAGCCGAGCAGGGAATCAAGCCCCCACAACAGCAACGCCATAACCAGGACAACAGCCACAACGATCAACGTGGTCTGCGTGGTTTCTTGGCGAGTTGGCCAAACGACTTTACGAATCTCGGTGCGCGCTTCCTTAACCAGTACAAAGAAAGACTTGCCCTTGACTGTCTGCAGGCCTACAAAGGCAGCTACAGCAGCAATAGCAAGCAATGCGAGTACACGGTACAGGATCGGCGAAGCAGAAAAGTACTGATTGCCAACAACGCCAACAACCACCAGAGCGACTACTACAAGCCACTTGAGGAGGTCGAAACGAGAGCCTTGAGCTTCAGCTTTAGGAGTCATCTATGAAGATCCTGTGAAAAGAAAGCCAGACACACCGAGTGAATCTGGCAGGTCAGGAGGGAATCGAACCCCCAACCTACGGTTTTGGAGACCGTCGCTCTGCCAATTGAGCTACTGACCTAAAACAAAATCAGGCCGACCATTATGCCGACCCGAAAAAGACTTTACAACACTTACCAGGCAATCCTGGTTGCAACACCGACATCCATGACACCGGCAACCTTCAGAAACACAATCAGGCGCAACCACTACCACCTAAAACAAAGGCAGATATTTTCATATCTGCCTTGTTATATGGAGCTCTTGAGCGGATTTGAACCGCTGACCTCACCCTTACCAAGGGTGTGCTCTACCAACTGAGCTACAAGAGCGTAACACTGTGCAAAACCTGTAAACGTGGAGCGGGTAGCGGGAATCGAACCCGCATCATCAGCTTGGAAGGCTGAGGTTCTACCACTAAACTATACCCGCGAGGCTTACAGCTCTCGCTAAAAATGGTGGAGGGGGAAGGATTCGAACCTTCGAAGTCGTAGACGTCAGATTTACAGTCTGATCCCTTTGGCCGCTCGGGAACCCCTCCTAAGCGAGCCGGCATTCTACATCATGCCAGCCTTCTGTCAAGCATTTTCTCAATAAAATCTTGAGGTTAGCTGCGTTGACCTCGCTTCACATCGCTTACCGTTTCCGGTGTTCGCTGTGGAGCGGGCGCCATTCTATGCAAACTATTCAGTGGGCGCAACCCCTTCGCACGGCATTATTTTATGTTTTAACTCATTGAATTCTTTAGAAAGGTTTTGCAACTGCAAATCGTCCAGCCAACGCCGGCTTTCCGGTGCGATACGCACCCAATACCCCGCCCCTTCTGTCGCAGCTTTCGGCAGGGACTGATATTTGACCTCCATACCGCTCAAACGACGCTCAACCGCCTGTGCGGCCTCTTGGCGCGTATAGCCGCCCAGATAAAGGCAACCATTGTCTGTCGAGACAGCCTTACCCTTGTCCCTGGATACGTCGCTTGCTTCACTCAACAAGCGGATATCTTGTTGAGACCCGCGATACAGGCTCAAAGGCGTGACATCCTTCGCGCGCAGAGGAGCCTCTTGTTGATGCCAGATGTAGTAGAAGCCATTGAGGACAAGCAGCAGCAGAAACAACCAACGCATAGAAACCTCAGGACAAGGGACAGGCCATGGCCAATCCGACAAACACCAAGTCCGGAACAACCCTGGCCTGAGGCACGACCTCAGCAACCAGGCTCGCATCTCCCCCGGTGAGAAACACGGCAAAGTCCTCACCCCAGTAGGTGCGCGCCAACTCGAGCTGAGTCAATACGAAGCCGCGCAACATCAACAAACAGCCACGCTCTACAGCCTCAACTGTCGCCCGACCCGGAACGAGATTCTCCAGAGCCTGCTCAGCCGCGAGGTCCCCATAACGAATTTTGCGAGTATGGGTGCGCAATTGGTTGCGCATCAACGGCATCCCCGGACAGATGAAACCACCCAGGTGCTCTCCATCCGCAGCGATAAAGTCAGCAGTCACGGCCGTACCGAAGTCGAGCACCAGGCACGCACCTGAGGCCAGATGAAAGCCTCCAAGCATTGCCAGCCACCGATCCAGACCCAGCCGCTCAAACTCCTCATACCCATTGCGCACACCAGACATTTCGCGCGCAGGCGACGCGCATACAACCGGCACATCAAAGGCATCCCTCAGCAAAGACGTCAGCGCAGCGGTTTCCTCCGTGGTCCTGACGCTCACCAGCCGGCAAAACGTAAGGGCAAGTCCTTTGAGCCCCCCCAACCCCTCAAGCAACGCGAGACTGGAATCGACGACCCCCTCACCAAGCACCTGTCCGGCATTATCGGCAAGCACGCGCCACTTGATGAAACTATTCCCACAATCGAGCTCAAGAATCATCACGCAACCTCAGGCTCAATTCACCACCACTGAAGACTTTCTCCACACCATCCACCTTCAGGCGCAAGGCGCCTTGGCCATCAATACCAAGCACCTCACCATCAACTTTATTAACACCGGCAATCAACGACACGTTTCGCCCTTGCCACAGGTGATTCTGCTCCCACTCTGACTGGATGGCCAAAAATCCACCCGCCTGGTGACGAGCCAGGTATCGCTGCAGCATCTCCCCCAGCGCCGCAACCAATTGGTTGCGATCAAACAATTTACCTGACTCGAGCCGCATGGATGTCCATTGCTGGTCCACCTCGTCAGCGGACTGCATGTTGACATTGATTCCCACCCCCAGAACCACGTGACACACATCAGCAGGATCACCAACCAATTCGAGCAGTATTCCCGCGATCTTTTTCTGACCTACAAGGACATCGTTAGGCCATTTCAATCCAGCGGCTGCAATACCGAGCTCACGCAATGTCTGCAAGACAGCAAGCCCAACGACGAGACTCAAGCCCTCCAGCTGACGCATCCCACCATCAATACGTAGCACCAGGCTGTAATAGACGTTTTCCGCGAATGGACTGACCCACTTGCGACCACGTCGCCCGCGTCCGGCTGTCTGCCGCTCCGAAAGCACCACAAAGGGCGCCGCTTGCCCACGCTCAATAGCACGCAGCGCTTCGGCATTAGTGGAGTCGATTGAGTCGTAAACCTGGACGGGCCAGGCGCAAGAGTGCGCCTGAGCGCTTATCTCGGCAGGATCGAGCAGCGCCAATGGCGCGGACAATTGATAGCCGCGCCCACGAACCTTATGAATAGACAAACCCAGCTCAGCCTCCAAATGCTGAAGCTGCTTCCACACAGCACTACGGCTGATGCCCAGGGCAGCACCCAATGCTTGCCCCGAATGGAATCGGCCATCTTTAAGAAGCTCTAACAACGTCAGCATGCAGGTCTCGCCTCACAATGAGGCCCGCATGATAGCTACGCACCGAGCTATTGCATAGAAATCCAAAGCGAGCCTGCTCCGGCGGCGTGCCGACGAGGGTCGTCAACGCTGACGCTGGCTGCCTGGGGCCGCGCGGAGCCCTGGCGTTCTTCGCGAGCGAGCTCGCTCCTACAGGAACCGGAAAAACAAAACCCCTACCTGCATGCGCAGATAGGGGTTTTGGAATTTAATCTTGACGATGACCTACTCTCACATGGGGAAACCCCACACTACCATCGGCGATGCATCGTTTCACTGCTGAGTTCGGGATGGGATCAGGTGGTTCCAATGCTCTATGGTCGTCAAGAAATTCGGGTACCGAAGCGTCTTTCGACGGTTCAGCAAATTGGGTATGTGACAGCTTTCGGTGTTTTGTGAACGTCGAACTTTCGGTTCATTGCGTCTTCACACACCGCAATCTGATGCTTCTTTCGAAGTAGGCAGATTGCTTGGGTGTTATATGGTCAAGCCTCACGGGCAATTAGTATTGGTTAGCTCAACGCCTCACAGCGCTTACACACCCAACCTATCAACGTCGTAGTCTTCGACGGCCCTTCAGGGGACTC
>NZ_JAGYGN010000066.1:0-1148 GCF_019947515.1 Pseudomonas sp. A-B-19 | reverse complement strand
GAAATCGTCGTTCTTTCGTTTACAAAACATCAGAATCGCCAGGTCATGTTGCCGGCCAAGGCTTGAATCCAGGCATTGTCGAATTGACCGGAAAGTTGATCGCCCGACACGGATTTGGTCTGTTCCACCGGCATGTCGCCGAGCCAGACCATGGCCCAGCTGACGTTGATATCGGTGTCTTTGTTCAGCGCATAGGTGGCGCCTGTGGCAATGCGCCAGGATTCGTTCATCGGCAGGATCACGCTACGGTGGCTGTCCGACACGGCGCTGCTGTCGTAGGCTACGCCGACGTTCCACAACCATTGCTCGGTGGCCTGGTACTGCGCGCCCAGCGAGAGGTGCCAGGTGTCCTTGAACCCGGCGTCGATGGTTGTCGATTGACCACCCAACGCGGTGGTATCGACGTCCACTCCAATCTCGCCGAACTCCGACCAATCCTGCCAGTTGGCCGAAGCGAGCAAGGCCCATTGCTTGTCCAGTTGCTGGAACAGGCTCAGGGTCACCGTCTGCGGCACTGTCGTGTCGATTTTGGTTTTGGTGTTGTTGACGCGCTCGAGCAGACGGCCGTCGCCTTTCACGTCCAGCCGGTCCTCGAAGTCCAGGTCGACCTGGCTGGTATAGGTCAGGCCGATGCGCGTGCCGGGTTGCGGGGCATAGATCACCCCGACGTTGGCGCCGTAGCCCCAGGCGCCATCCTTGTATTTGAACTGGCCATCCGCGCGGTCGGTGAAGCCGAAGGGGGAGCGGTCGATGGCGGTGTCTGCCTTCAATATGCCGTACATGGCCTTCACGCCTACGCCCACCGACCATTGCTCGTTGAAGCGATACGCCACGCTCGGCACCAGCGACAAACCGAGCAGGGTGGCGTTCTGCGCGAAGTAGCGGCCGGACCAGTCGTTGTCGTAATTGACCGCCAACCCGAAGTCACCGTACTGGCCGAAACCGACGCTCCAGTGCTCGTCCAGTTCATGGCTGATGAAGAAACTGCCGCCGGGGATCGGATCGAGGGCATTGCCACTGCCGCTGCCCGGGGTGTTGGTGCCGGAGTCGCGGTCGAAGCTCAGGTCGCCATACAGGACCTGCAAGCCGGCGGTGATTTGCGTGCCCGGCAGATAGCTCATGCCCGCGGGGTTGCTGGCGATGGTCGA
>NZ_JAGYGN010000065.1:0-1172 GCF_019947515.1 Pseudomonas sp. A-B-19 | reverse complement strand
TTGGCCTCGACATCGGCATCGCCGAGGTTGTCGAGGATGTCGCAGATCCAGCCGGCCAGCGTGACGCACTGGGTCACCTTGAAGCCGCGAGTGGTGACTGCCGGGGTGCCGATGCGCAGGCCGGAGGTCACGAACGGCGACTGTGGATCGTTCGGGACAGCGTTCTTGTTCACGGTGATATGGGCGCGACCGAGTGCTGCATCCGCCTCTTTGCCGGTCAGGCCCTGACGGATCAGGCTGACCAGGAACAGGTGGTTGTCGGTGCCGCCGGACACTACATCGTAGCCGCGTTTGATAAATACGCCGGCCATCGCCTGGGCGTTGTCGATCACTTGTTGCTGGTAAACCTTGAAGCCAGGCTCCAGCGCTTCCTTGAAGCACACCGCCTTGCCGGCGATCACGTGCATCAGCGGGCCGCCCTGGGCACCGGGGAATACCGCGGCGTTGAGCTTCTTCTCGATTTCTTCGTTGGACTTGGCCAGGATCAGGCCGCCACGCGGACCGCGCAGGGTCTTGTGGGTGGTGGTGGTGACCACGTCGGCGTACGGCAGCGGGTTCGGGTACAGGCCGGCGGCGACCAGGCCAGCCACGTGGGCCATGTCGACGAACAGCAGTGCACCGACCTTGTCGGCGATCTGGCGGAAGCGTGGGAAATCCAGGGTCTTGGAGTAGGCCGAGAAGCCGGCAACGATCATCTTCGGCTTGCACTCGACCGCCAGGCGCTCGACTTCGTCGTAGTCGATCAGGCCGGTGGTGGTGTCGATGCCGTATTGCACCGCGTTATAAAGCTTGCCCGAGGACGACACTTTGGCACCGTGGGTCAGGTGACCGCCGTGGGCCAGGCTCATGCCCAGGATGGTGTCGCCAGCTTGCAGCAGAGCCAGGTACACGGCGCTGTTGGCCGAGGAACCGGAGTGCGGCTGGACGTTGGCGTAATCGGCACCGAACAGCTGCTTGGCGCGTTCGATGGCCAGCGCCTCGACCTTGTCGACGTGCTCGCAGCCACCGTAGTAGCGCTTGCCCGGATAGCCTTCGGCGTACTTGTTGGTCAGGCCGCTGCCTTGCGCTTGCATCACGCGCTTACTGGTGTAGTTCTCCGACGCGATCAGCTCGATGTGATCTTCCTGACGTTGCTCCTCGGCATTCATCGCCGCCAGCAGTGCATCGTCGTA
>NZ_JAGYGN010000064.1:0-1246 GCF_019947515.1 Pseudomonas sp. A-B-19 | reverse complement strand
TTGAACTGGTCAAGTAATTCTGGACACCAGTTAAGGTTTCACGCCGCCAGTTTCTCCATGGCTACCGGCGACCGGTAGCCGTTGTAGCTATGGAGCCTGACGTTGTTGTAACGCATCACATAACGCTGCACATCCATCCGGGCTTCATGCTCCGAGCTGTAGCCATCTTCTGGCACCCACTCTGATTTCAGGCTCCCAAAGAAACGCTCCATCGGGGCGTTGTCCCAGCACTCACCTTTGCGACTCATGCTTTGCAGGAGTCCATGTTTGCGCATCTCATTCCTGAATTTGTGGCTGGTGTATTGGCAACCTTGATCAGAATGAAACAGCACCTTTTTTGGACTGCCTCGCAATTGCACCGCCATGCGCAACGCTTCGCAGGTCAGCGTGGCATCGGAAATCATTGAAAACGACCACCCCACGATCCGGCGAGCAAACAAATCCAGTACTGCCGCGAAATACATCCAGCGCTTACCCACCTTGATGTACGTCACATCGCCACACCACACCTGATTGATCGCCGTGACATCAAACTTGCGCTTGAGCACGTGCGGCGCCACCAGGGCCTCCACGCCGGAAGATTTGTACTTGTGCCGCCGCCGTTGATGACTGGCAACACCGGCTTCGCGCATCAAGCTGCGAGCCATATGTCGCCCGACGCGATGCCCCTTTGCTTGCAACTCCTTGGAAAGGGTGCGAGACCCTGCGGACGCTCTGGATTCCTTGTGATGTTCGACCAGCACGGCTTTAAGTTTCTCCCGCTCAGGCTTCACCTTGCCTTGGCGCTGACGCCAGGCGTAAAAGCTGCTGCGGTTGACCCCAAACGCCCGACAGCAATTGTTAACGCCGTACTGCTCGTCCAGCTCGTTGATCAACGAGAATGATCTTTGGAGTCCAAAAGCAGGAGAGCACTGGCCTTTTTTAGGATTTCGATATCCAGGTCTTTTTGCCTGAGCAAGGCTTTGAGCTGCTGGATCTCTCGCTGATCGGCGGTAATCGCCCTGGCCCCTTCCGGGGTCGAACCCAAGCGCTCTTTGCGAACCTGATCGACCCAACGGCGCAAGGCCGTAGGACCGATATCCAGGCTGGCACAGACATCGGGAACTGATTGGCCTTCGTCCAGCACCATGCTGGCAGCTTTGAGCTTGAACTCACTGGAATAAGATTTACGCATATCCAAACACCTCAGATTTGGGCGCCATCATAGCGCCCGATTGAAGTGTCCAAAATCATTAGGCCAGTTCAG
>NZ_JAGYGN010000063.1:0-1308 GCF_019947515.1 Pseudomonas sp. A-B-19 | reverse complement strand
GGTTCTTCACGGATTACCGGGAAAGACGCTCTTGATCTTCATGAAAAAGAATTCGCTGTCCCGGTAACCGTACGCCATCCGCTTAATGACCTTGATTCGATTGTTGATGCCTTCCAGCTGGCCCGTATGCATCGGCCAGCGAACCCGGCTGACGATGCCCCGCCAGTACCCCTTCAGTCGTTTGGCAAACTGGATCAGAGCCGGTATGTCACTTTCCTGAGCATGGCGCAGCCATTGCTGCCAGGCTGATCGCCAGCCCCAGGCGGTGCTCGGCGTCCACAGCGTTTTGAGTTCAGCCTTCATCAAGTAGACCGTCATCAACGCTTGGTTGGCCGCCAGCAGATCCTCCAAACGCACCTGTTGCTCCGGCGTCTTCAGGTTCTGTGGGTTGCGCAGCAACAGCCATCGCGCTTGCTTGATGACCTTGCGCGCAGGCTTGTCATGACGGAGCCGATTGGCTTCATCGACGCGGACTCGATCAATCACCTCCCGGCCATATTTGGCCACCACATGGAAGAGGTCGTAGACCACGCGCGCTTGGGGGCAGTGCTGGCGGACCTCCAGGTCAAAGGCGGTGTTCATGTCCATCGCCACCGCTTCGATGCGCGCGCAGCCCTCTGGCCCCAGCTCTTCGAAGAATGGCCTGACCGCCGCTCGGCTGCGGCCTTCGCCGATCCACAGCACGCGCCGGGTATCCGCATCCAGCACCACGCTGGCGTAACGATGACCTTTGAACAGCGCGAATTCGTCCATCACCAGGCGCCGGGGCTGCGCCTTCGGCAAAATACTCAACGCCGCTTGCAAGGCTCGACGCTCCAGCAGCCGCACGGTGTCCCAATGCAGCCCGAACAGTTGCGCCACGTGCAGCGTGGGCAGGCGCTCGCAGGCTTGAATGACGGCCTCAGACAGGCGGCGCGTCATGCGGGCATAGCGATCCAGCCAGCTGACGGCTTCCATGCGTTTGCCGCAATCACGGCAGCCCACACGTCGGAGCAACACGCTGAGACGCACCGCACGGCCGAGGATGGGCAAATCACGAACGGTTCGCTCGCAATACTCATGCGTGGTTGAACAGGGTTTTTGGCACCCGCCACAGGATGGGAACCGGGTGGCGTGAGGAATCAGATCGATCTGTAGAGCGTCACCATCGGGTTTGATGGTGACAACAGAAAAGCCCTCCCAAAAAGGAAGGAAAGTATTAATATCGCGCATAAGAACGCCGGTTTGTTAGATGTGTTTGCTCGCACGAACATCATCAACCAAATCGGCGTTCTTGTTTCTGTGTTTCCCGGGATTCCGTGAAGAACC
>NZ_JAGYGN010000062.1:0-1308 GCF_019947515.1 Pseudomonas sp. A-B-19 | reverse complement strand
GGTTCTTCACGGAATCCCGGGAAACACAGAAACAAGAACGCCGATTTGGTTGATGATGTTCGTGCGAGCAAACACATCTAACAAACCGGCGTTCTTATGCGCGATATTAATACTTTCCTTCCTTTTTGGGAGGGCTTTTCTGTTGTCACCATCAAACCCGATGGTGACGCTCTACAGATCGATCTGATTCCTCACGCCACCCGGTTCCCATCCTGTGGCGGGTGCCAAAAACCCTGTTCAACCACGCATGAGTATTGCGAGCGAACCGTTCGTGATTTGCCCATCCTCGGCCGTGCGGTGCGTCTCAGCGTGTTGCTCCGACGTGTGGGCTGCCGTGATTGCGGCAAACGCATGGAAGCCGTCAGTTGGCTGGATCGCTATGCCCGCATGACGCGCCGCCTGGCCGAGGCCGTCATTCAAGCCTGCGAACGCCTGCCCACGCTGCATGTGGCGCAACTGTTCGGGCTGCATTGGGACAGCGTGCGGTTGCTGGAGCGTCGAGCCTTGCACGCGGCGTTGAGTGTTTTGCCGAAGGCGCAGCCCCGGCGCTTGGTGATGGACGAATTCGCCCTGTTCAAGGGGCATCGCTACGCCAGCGTCGTGCTGGATGCGGATACCCGGCGCGTGCTGTGGATCGGCGAAGGCCGCAGCCGAGCGGCGGTCAGGCCATTCTTCGAAGAAATGGGGCCAGAAGGTTGCGCGCGCATCGAAGCGGTGGCGATGGACATGAACACCGCCTTTGACCTGGAGGTTCGCCAGCATTGTCCGAACGCGCGAGTGATCTACGACCTCTTTCATGTGGTGGCCAAATATGGCCGAGAGGTGATTGATCGAGTCCGCGTCGACGAAGCTAATCGGCTACGTCACGACAAGCCTGCGCGCAAGGTCATCAAGCAAGCGCGATGGCTGTTGCTGCGCAACCCGCAGAACCTGAAAACGCCGGAGCAACAGGTCCGTTTGGAGGATCTGCTGGCGGCGAACCAAGCGTTGATGACGGTCTACTTGATGAAGGCTGAACTCAAAACGCTGTGGACGCCGAGCACCGCCTGGGGCTGGCGATCAACCTGGCAGCAATGGCTGCGCCATGCTCAAGAAAGTGGAATACCGGCTCTGATCCAGTTCGCAAAGCGACTAAAGGGTTACTGGCGGGGCATCGTCAGCCGGGTTCGCTGGCCGATGCATACGGGCCAGCTGGAAGGCATCAACAATCGAATCAAGGTCATTAAGCGGATGGCGTACGGTTACCGGGACAGCGAATTCTTTTTCATGAAGATCAAGAGCGTCTTTCCCGGTAATCCGTGAAGAACC
>NZ_JAGYGN010000061.1:0-1637 GCF_019947515.1 Pseudomonas sp. A-B-19 | reverse complement strand
GCCGCAAGGTTAAAACTCAAATGAATTGACGGGGGCCCGCACAAGCGGTGGAGCATGTGGTTTAATTCGAAGCAACGCGAAGAACCTTACCAGGCCTTGACATCCAATGAACTTTCCAGAGATGGATTGGTGCCTTCGGGAACATTGAGACAGGTGCTGCATGGCTGTCGTCAGCTCGTGTCGTGAGATGTTGGGTTAAGTCCCGTAACGAGCGCAACCCTTGTCCTTAGTTACCAGCACGTTAAGGTGGGCACTCTAAGGAGACTGCCGGTGACAAACCGGAGGAAGGTGGGGATGACGTCAAGTCATCATGGCCCTTACGGCCTGGGCTACACACGTGCTACAATGGTCGGTACAGAGGGTTGCCAAGCCGCGAGGTGGAGCTAATCCCACAAAACCGATCGTAGTCCGGATCGCAGTCTGCAACTCGACTGCGTGAAGTCGGAATCGCTAGTAATCGCGAATCAGAATGTCGCGGTGAATACGTTCCCGGGCCTTGTACACACCGCCCGTCACACCATGGGAGTGGGTTGCACCAGAAGTAGCTAGTCTAACCTTCGGGAGGACGGTTACCACGGTGTGATTCATGACTGGGGTGAAGTCGTAACAAGGTAGCCGTAGGGGAACCTGCGGCTGGATCACCTCCTTAATCGACGACTCAGCTGCTCCATGAGCTCCCACACGAATTGCTTGATTCATTGAAGAAGACGATAAGAAGCAGCCCGAAATTGGGTCTGTAGCTCAGTTGGTTAGAGCGCACCCCTGATAAGGGTGAGGTCGGCAGTTCGAATCTGCCCAGACCCACCAATTTTGTGTGGGAAACGCCTGTAGAAATACGGGGCCATAGCTCAGCTGGGAGAGCGCCTGCCTTGCACGCAGGAGGTCAACGGTTCGATCCCGTTTGGCTCCACCACTACTGCTTCTGACGTATAAAGCTTAGAAATGAGCATTCCATCGGTTCGATGGTGAATGTTGATTTCTAGTCTTTGACTAGTTCGTTCTTTAAAAATTTGGGTATGTGATAGAAAGATAGACTGAACGTTACTTTCACTGGTAACGGATCAGGCTAAGGTAAAATTTGTGAGTTGCTCTATGAGCAAGTGCGAATTTTCGGCGAATGTCGTCTTCACAGTATAACCAGATTGCTTGGGGTTATATGGTCAAGTGAAGAAGCGCATACGGTGGATGCCTTGGCAGTCAGAGGCGATGAAAGACGTGGTAGCCTGCGAAAAGCTTCGGGGAGTCGGCAAACAGACTTTGATCCGGAGATGTCTGAATGGGGGAACCCAGCCATCATAAGATGGTTATCTTGTACTGAATACATAGGTGCAAGAGGCGAACCAGGGGAACTGAAACATCTAAGTACCCTGAGGAAAAGAAATCAACCGAGATTCCCTTAGTAGTGGCGAGCGAACGGGGACTAGCCCTTAAGTTGATTTGAGATTAGCGGAACGCTCTGGAAAGTGCGGCCATAGTGGGTGATAGCCCTGTACGCGAAAATCTCTTGTCAATGAAATCGAGTAGGACGGAGCACGAGAAACTTTGTCTGAATATGGGGGGACCATCCTCCAAGGCTAAATACTACTGACTGACCGATAGTGAACTAGTACCGTGAGGGAAAGGCGAAAAGAACCCCG
>NZ_JAGYGN010000060.1:0-1766 GCF_019947515.1 Pseudomonas sp. A-B-19 | reverse complement strand
TGATTGGGTGGAGGCAACGGGCTTGCGCCCGTTACCCCTCCCACACCACCGGACGTGCGGTTTTCCGCATCCGGCGGTTGAACAGCTCAGCAAGGGGCTGAGGCGAAGTCCTGCGGCGTCCACAGTCCCCAGCGACGCATCATCCTCAGGCTCATCGCCTGTTGCATCACTGGGTGGCGCGCCGCGCGCCAGGCACCGTCGTGAAAACTTACTCGCGCCAGTTGCCGGCTTGCGATACCAAGCCCGCGCAGCTTGCGCATTCGCCCCTCACGACTGTGCCAGCGCTGCCAGAAACATTTGCGCATATGCCGGCGAGTCCATTGCGATAACCGCTTGAAGTCGTCTTCCACCCAGCGGAAGTATTCGTACCACCCCCGGATGTAACGTCCCCATTGAGCCACCAGTTCTGCGCTCGTCAGACTTTGCCTGGCCGACCAGAGCTCGCGGACTCTCTTGCGGTATTTCTTCACGGTCTTGCCGGACAGTTGCCCATTCCCTTGTTCGTCGATGTTGTAACCAAGAAAATCACGATCCCAAGGCCGTCCCGTTCCGCTTTTGCTGGCGCTCACTTTGAGCTTGAGGTGTTTCTCTATCCAAGCCGTCACACTCCCCAGCACGCGCTCCGCGCTGCGTTCACTGGTGACGTAGATCACCAGATCGTCAGCATAGCGACAGAAGCTTAACCCCCGAATTTCCAGCTCTTTATCCAGTGCGTCCAGATAAAGGTTGGCAAGCAGCGGGCTTAGCGGCCCTCCTTGCGGCGTTCCGGCCGTCCTTTTGATCCGCTGACCGTCCAGCAGCATATCCGCTCGAAGCGTCTGGCCGAGGTACCGCATCAGCCGCTTGTCATGGACATCCTTGGCTATAAGACTCATCAACCGGTCGTGGTTGACCTGATCGAAGAAGGCTTCGATGTCGATATCCACGACCCAGGTCTTGCCTTCCAGGACAAAGGCCTTGGCGGCTCGGATCGCGTCGAGATTACTTCTGCCCGGCCGAAACCCGTAGCTGTGTTCACTGAAACTGCCGTCCCACAGCTGCGTCAGGTGCTGCTGGACCGATTGCTGGATCAAGCGATCCTGCGTATTCGGAATGCCCAGCAGTCGTTCCCCGCCTTGCGGTTTGGGGATCCTGAAACCTTTGATGGGTCCCGGTTTATAGGTCCCGTCCAGAAGCTTGCTCTTGATGGCCGGCCAGTGCGTTTGAAGGTGGGCGGGGAGTTCGTCGGTAGTGATTCCATCGACCCCCGGTGCTCCTTTGTTCGACCTGACCTTCTTGAGCGCTCGGTGCATATTCTCCTTTTCGACGATCGTCTCCATGCAGGTTTCGCTCAACACGTCTCTATTCCTGTTCCGTCTGCCTACTGACTCGCCCCTTCCTTGCGCGTGTTGGTCGAGATCCACCCGACTTGTCCATGCAAGACCATCCCGCTACGGGCCACATGGCCTTTCCGGGTGCGGTTTCAAAGGGCTTTCGCTTTGTAGGCAGTAGTCTATGGTGAGTGTTTCTGTTCTTCAGCCCTTCGCTCCAGATCCATTACGATCCTTCTTCACTACTACGGCATCTGCTGACTTCTCACGGGCTACGCCCATGAGATCTCCCCGGGTAAGGTGCCAAAACCTTCGGCTCGGGCCGCCAAGCTCTACCTGATGCGTCTTTCGGTGACGGTTGGATTTCGTGGCTCCCAGCACACTCATCGCCCGCATCCGGCCTCGCTGCTTGTTCGTGTTCCTGCGGTCGCGCCTTTGCTACACGCTTCTTTCAGG